>DATKRA010000016.1:0-9576 GCA_035532455.1 Gaiellaceae bacterium
TCGTCCTCGTCGGCGGCATGGTGGCGGCGCAGCGGACGACGGTGACGAAGAAGGGCGAGCCGATGGCGTTCGTCCAGCTCGAGGACGTCACCGGTTCCGTCGAGGTCGTCGTCTTCAACTCGACGTATGCGGCGGCGCGCGACCTGCTCGCCTCCGACGCCGTGCTCGTCGTCAAGGGGCGCGTCGACCACAAGCAGCAGGGGGAGACGAAGTTCGTCGCCCTCGAGGTCGCGCTGTTCGAGGCGACGCCCGAGCGCCGCGAGGTGCGGCTGAAGGTCGACGCGCGCGCGGCTCGCGCGGGCGTGATCCGCGAGCTGGCCGGCGTCGTCAAGGACTTCCCCGGCGAGGCGCCGGTGTACGTCGACCTCGTCACGTCGGTCGGCCCGAAGCTCCTCGAGCTAGGCCCCGAGTTCCGCGTCGACCCGCAGCCCGACTTCTTCGCCGAGGTTCGGCACCTGCTCGGCGAAGCCGCCGTCCTTTAGCTCGCGAAAGCTTCGCTTTCGCTCGCTGTTGTGGCGGAACTCCGGCGCGGAAGAGCGCGGTCTTCCGTGCCTCCGTGCCGAGACCTCGTTACCCGCCGCGGCGGGCGCCGGCGCTCGCGCAGGCCTTAGCTGATCTTGGCCGCCAACTCCTGATACGGAGGGACGAGTTCTTCCCAGCGCGCTCCGACGTCAATCGGCTCACGTCCGCCGATGTGGGCGGCGAGGTTTTCAGTGTGGATCTGCCAGCCGGCCCCGAAGAAAGCGATCTTGTCGAGGGGCATGCCTCGAACCTCGAGGACGAGGACCGTCTGGTCGCCATCAGGGGTCAGCGTGATCTCCTTGACCGCGTCGAACGGCGGCACACCCTGCCCCTTGCGGTAGGACTCGTCGGTTTCCCTGGTTGTCACTACGAGCCGCCGCGGTGGTTCGCAGGCATCGATGCGGCCGGTGCTGTCGATGTCATCGGCCGCAAGGTAGAGGCGGAACTCTCCGCCGGGGCGGAGATCGCCTTCGAGTTGGCCGTGCCAGCGGGCCAGGCGGACAGGGTCGGTGATCGCCGACCAGAGGTCGTCGATATCGGTGTCGTAGCGGTCTTCGATTCGGACGACTCCTGTGCCTTCTACTGCTCGCAGGCTGCCACAGATGCGGGGGCCTGGACTCGCGCTGCCGGTCATGTCGAGCTCCTTCGTTCGCGTTTTCCTCGAGCCACCTCGGTGTGCAGGGCATCCATTCGCTGGTCCCACAGAGACCGGTAGCGGCCAAGCCACTGATCGACTTCTGCGAGGGGAGCGGGGCAGAGACTGTAGACGCGCCGCTGCGCCTCCTGGTGTGCCTCGACCAGCCCGCTTTCCCTCAACACTCGCAGGTGGCGGGAGACGCCCGGACGAGCGATCGGCAGCAGCGCCGCCAGCTCGCCCGCGGTCGCCGGGCCGCGAGCCAGCGTCTCCAGCAGCGTTCTACGGCTCTCGTCGGCGACCGCCCGCAGCACAGCTTCCATGGCGCGAGCGTACCAAGCTCGTTACGTAACTGTCAAGGTACATAAGTCAGCATTCAGTCGATGCGCCCTCAGCGGAAATGCCCGAACCCACCGGCCCAGGCGATCGCGCCGGTCCGGGGTATCGGCCTTCCGCCATGGTTGACCGGGCCTCATCGGCCGTGAGTGGCAGAATGAGCGCCTCGTGACCGCGCTGCTCGCCTACATCCCGTCGCCGTCGTCCGGCTCCTTCCATATCGCGTTCTTCACGATCCACATGTACGGCGTGATGCTGCTGCTCGGCATCGCCGGCTGCATCTGGCTGACCGGCGCACGCTGGGTGCGTTGGGGCGGGGACTGGGATCTCGTCTTCCAGATGTCCCTCTGGGGCGTGATCGGGGGCATCGTCGGGGCGCGCGCGTACCACGACATTTCGAGCTGGAACCAGGATCCGACCGTCCACCAGCACTGGTGGGGCTTCGCCGCTGTCTGGGACGGCGGGCTCGGGATCTGGGGCGCGATCCCCGTCGGCTGTCTGGCGGGCGCGGTGGTCATCCGGCGCTCCGGCAACAGCGTCCGGCTGATGATGGACGCCGTCGCGCCGGGTCTCCTCCTCGCGCAGGGCATCGGCCGCTGGGGCAACTACTGGAACCAGGAGCTCTACGGGAAGCCGACGAGCCTGCCGTGGGGGCTCCGCATCGACCAGGCGCACCAGGCCGGCCTCGCCCCGCAATACCAGTCGACCGGGCCGTACGGCTACTACCAGCCGACCTTCCTCTACGAGTTCCTCTGGGACGGCATCGGCGTCGGCGTCCTGCTCTGGATCGACCGGCGCTTCAGGCTCAAGCGACCCGCGCTCTTCGCGCTCTACGTCGCGTGGTACACGACCTTCCGCACAGTCGAGGAAGTCATGCGGATCGACCCCTCGAACTATTTCCTCGGCATGCGGATCAATTTCTGGGTCTCGCTCGCCGTCTGGATCGCCGCGGTCGCCTTCTTCATCTGGTGGCAGTTCATCCGCGTCGCCTCGGCACCGGTGGAGACGAAGGCGAAGCCGCGGAAGATCGAGACCGGCCCGACCATGGCCGTCCCGAAGGGCCGCGTCCGGTAGCAGCGTTACGGTCTCCCGGGTGATCGTCCGGGAGCTGGAGCTGGACCTCGACTCGTTCGAGGGGCCGTTCGACCTGCTGCTCGCGCTCGTCCTCAAGGAGGAGCTCGACCTGCGGGACGTCGACCTCGCCGGGATCGTCGTGACGTTCCTCGAGCGTCTCGCCGAGCGCGACGAGCTCGACCTCGAGGCGTGCGGCGAGTTCCTCGTCCTCATCGCGGCCCTCCTCGAGCTGAAGGCGCGCGCGCTCTTCCCCGAGGAGAACGCCGAGCTCGCGGAGCTCGACCCCGAAGAGGCGGCGGAGGAGCTCGCGCGCCGGCTCGCCGAGTACCGGCGCGCGAAGGAGGCCGCCGCGTGGCTGCGTGAGCGGCTTGCCGCGGAGGGCGACCGGTTCTTCCGGCTCGGCCCGGCGCCGCTCGCGCCGAAGGTCGAGACGCCGCTCGCGCCGCAGGACCCCGCGCTGCTCGGCGCTGCGCTCCGCCTGCTCGCGCAGGAGCCGCCGCAGGTCTCGCTCCGGCACATGGCGCTCAACTTCCCGCCGGTCTCGCAGTTCCTCGAGCGGTTCCGCTCCGTGCTCCGCCGCCGCTCGCGCTTCGACTTCGACACCGAGGTGCGCGAGCTGACGCGGCTCGAGCAGGCGTCCGCGTTCCTCGCTGTGCTCGAGCTCCGCCGCTCCGGCGAGCTGCTGCTCGAGCAGGCTGCGCCGTTTGCCCCGATCCGCGTCGTTCGCGCGTCGGAGGAGAAACCCGTCCCAGATGAAAGGACCTCCGAATGGAATCTCCGCTCCGCCTAGTCGCCTCCCATCCGCTCGACGAGCTTTCGCGCACCGTCGAGGCGCTGCTCGTAGTCGCGTCGGCCCCTCTGTCGCTCGACGAGCTCGCGGCGGCGGCGGACGACCATCCGGAGCGCGTCGAGGAGGCGCTGCAGCTCGTCGGCGAGCGCTTCGCTGAGGGGCGGAGCGGGATCGTGCTCGAGCACGTCGCCGGCGGCTGGGCGTTTCGCGCGGCGCGCGGCGAGGCTGCGGCGTGCGCTCGGCTCTTCGAGCGCCCCGCCCAGCGGAACCTCTCCCAGGCGGCGCTCGAGACGCTCGCGATCGTCGCGTACCTCGGGCCGTGCTCGCGTCCCGACATTGCGCGCATCCGGGGTGTCGCAGCCGACTCCGCTGTTGCGAACCTCCTCGAACGCGGCCTCGTCGCGGAAGCGGGGCGGGAGTCGGGCGGCGGCGCGATCCGCTACCGGACGACGCCGCTCTTCGAACGCATCTTCGGCCTCGAGAGCCTCTCGGAGCTGCCGCGCCTCGACGACGTCGGCGCCGACACGGCGGAGATCCGCGAGCGCCTCCACACGGTCGCCGAGAAGCGCACCGCCTAACTGTCCCTACCGGACATGTCCGGGGTCAGACCCCGACGTGGCTAGATGAGACGTGTCGAACTGTCCCTGCCGGACATGTCCGGGGTCAGACCCCGGCGTGGCTAGATGAGACGTGTCGCGACGAGCGCGAGCCACGCGAGCATCGCGACGTAGAACGCGCGCTCCGCGAGACCGAAGGCGACCCGGCGCAGGAGCATTCCGCCCAGCAGCGCGGCAAGCATCGCCCAGCCGAGTGAGGGCGCGCCGTGAAGTCGGGCGGTGAGGCGAATCGCGGCGGAGGTGACGCTCCCGAAGGCGATGACCGCGAGCAGCCAGTGCGCGCTGCGCCGGCTGTCCATTGGAAACTGCGTGATCGCGAGCCGCGCAAGGCCGAACACGACGAGCAGGACGACGACGTGACGCGGATGGCGCAGCGCGACGGCGAGCAGGATCCCGCCGACGCCGGCGAACGCCGCCTGCGCCTGGTACCAACGGGCGCACGCGCCGACGCCGTACCGGCTCACGGCGTCCCGCACCGGCGAGTATCCCGTCGGCGCGACGTGGAGATAGACGAGGCAGCCGGCGCAGAGCCCGACGCACACGAGCGAGGCGACCGCCGCTCCCACCACGAAGCGATCTTCTCAGGGTTTGCGTGCAGCCGCTATCCGCGAGCCGCCGGATGCGACTTCGCCGAGTCGCAGCGACCCTCCGGGGATGAGCTACGCCATTTCGTCCGTCACGCCGCTGACGCTGCAGACGGCACTCGTCCGCGTCCGCGAGGCGCTCGCGGCGGAAGGCTTCGACGTCCTCTCCGAGATCGACGTCCAGGCGATGCTGCGGGAGCAGCGCGGCACCGAGGTCGAGCCGGAGATCCTCGTCGAGGCCTGCAACGGCTACGGAACGCCGTGCAGCATCGCGCTGCGGATCGACGACGGCGAGACGGTCGCCGAGGCAATCGGGCCGGTGGAGCCCGCCATCCGGGACCAAGTCGTCCGCGTCGTCGCCGCCGCCGCTGCCTGACGCTTAGGCTCAGGGCGTGCGGCTCAACGCCTTCCTCGCGCGCGCGGGTGTCGCCTCCCGCCGCAAAGCCGACGAGCTGATCAAGGCCGGCCGCGTCACGGTCAACGGCGCTCCCGGCCAGCTGAACAGCGTCGTCGGCAAGAACGACCGCGTCGAGGTGGACGGGAAAGAGGTCGCCCGCCAGCGGCTCGCGTACGTTCTTCTCCACAAGCCGCAGGGCGTGGTCACGACCGCGAGCGACCCGCAGGGCCGCCGTACCGTTGTCGAGATCGTTCCGCTCGAGCCGCGCGTCGTGCCAGTCGGGCGGCTGGACGTCAATACGACCGGCGCGCTTCTCCTCACGAACGACGGTCCGCTCGCGCACCGGCTCGCGCATCCGCGCTACGGCGTCGAGAAGACGTACGTCGCCGAGGTCGAGGGAACCCCGGACGAGGCGGCACTCGCGGCGCTACGCGAGGGCGTGGAGCTGGACGACGGCCCAACCGCGCCCGCGGGTGCGCGCCTCGTCGGCCCGCGTCGCGTCGAGCTCGTCCTCCACGAGGGACGGAACCACCAGGTGAAGCGGATGCTCGAGGCGGTCGGCCATCCCGTCACTCGCCTGCACCGCAGCCGCTACGCGGGACTGACGGCGGACGACCTGAAGCCCGGCGCCTGGCGCGAGCTCACAGCCCGCGAGGTCGAGCAGCTCCGAAGAGCCGTCCAGCCTCCGGCTTGACGAACCCCATCCGGTCGTACATCGCCTCGAGTGTCGGCTCGCTCGCGCGCCGCGCCTTCTCGGCACCGACGGCGAGCATCCGCTGCAGCTCGCGCTCGTCGGCGCGCAGCTCGCGGTAGCGCTCCTGGATCGGCGCGAGAACGGCGACGACCGCCTCGCCGACGTCTTCCTTGAACTGGCCATAGCCGGTGCCGGCGTACCGCTTCTCGAGGTCGGCGACGGTCTCACCGGTCGCGACGGACATGATCTCGAGGAGGTTCGAGATGCCCGGCTTCGTCTCGGGGGCGTGGCGGATCTCCGTCTCGGAGTCCGTCACCCCCGTCTTGAACTTCTTCCGCACGACGTCGGGCTCGTCGACCATCCGGACGACGCCCTGCGGCGCGCCGCGGGTCGTCGACATGAGCCGCTCGGGCTCCTGGAGGTTCTTGATGCGCGCGCCCTCCTCCGGATAGACGCCGCGCGGGATCGTGAACGTGTCGCCGTAACGCTGGTTGAACCGCTCCGCGACGTCGCGCGTCAGCTCGAGATGCTGCCGCTGGTCGTCGCCGATCGGGACGATCTCGGTCTGGTAGAGGAGGATGTCGCCGGCCATGAGCACCGGGTAGCCGAACAAGCCGGCGGAGACGAAGTCCTGGCCCTCCGACTTCTCCTTGAACTGCGTCATGCGCCGCAGCTCACCGAAGCTCGTCGCCGCGCTCAGCAGCCACGCGGCCTCGGCGTGCGCGACGACGTGACTCTGGGCGAAGACGGTCGAGCGCTCGGGATCGAGACCCGTCGCGAAGAGCATCGCCGCGCCCGAGAGCGTGAACTCGCGCAGGTCGGCGGGCTCGATCGGCGTCGTGATCGAGTGGAGGTCGACGATGCAGAAGAACGCGTCGCCCGACTCCTGCGTCGCCGCGTACTGGCGGTAGCCGCCCGAATAGTTCCCGAGCGTCTTGTCGCCCGTGGCGCGGATTCCGGAGAAGACACGAGGCTTGTCGGCCATGAACGGCGGATTGTGCCGGAGTCGTATCCTCAGCAGGGTGAAGAGCGGCGCGAAAGCGGCAGTGCTCATCGTCGCGCTGGGACTTGCCTCGCTGGCAATCGCCACGATGGCACTGAGCGCGAACGGCATCGAGAGCCCGGACTGTCCTGCGAAGGAGCCGCCGAGAACCGGGCACCCTGCTCTCCTGACCATCAAGGCCCTGCACATGGTCAATCAGCCGGTCCGTACGCAGTGTCCCGACCTGGCGAGAGGCCCCATCTGGGATCTCGGCTGGGCGACCCGGCCCGGGGACGGGCTGACGATGGTCATCGACGCGCACGATGTGACGCCCGTTCCGGGCTACGGCGCCCACGGCCCGTTCTACCGCCTCTACACGATCAAGCCGGGCTACCTGGCGAAGATCAAGTGGCACGGCGTGTGGCGGACATACCGCTTCGTCACCTACCCCTTCGCCGAGCCGCAACTCCGCAAGAACGGAGCCGTCAACAACAAACCCATCAAGGCCTGGCGCGGCGAGGTCGTGTACTTCAGGTGCTGCTGGCCGCGCTACACGCGCAACGACTATCTGTACGAACGAGCGGTGCTCGTGCACCCCAAGCACTAGGGCGGCTCTAAGCTGTTCCGATGGCTGTAACCGGCGCACCCGAGCTGCTCATCGTCATGGGAGCGAGCGCCACTCCCGAGCAGGTGGACGAGGTCGTCGCGCGTCTCGAGGAGGCCGGCTGCGCGGCGTTCGTCACGCCGGGCCGCGAGGCGACTGTGATCGGAGCGATCGGCGAGCGCGAACTGCTCGCGACGTTGCCGCTCGAGGGCTTCGCCGGCGTCGAGCAGGTGCTGCCGATCCTCAAGCCGTACAAGCTCGTCTCCCGCGAGCTGTCCCCCGATCCGACCGTGATCGAGGTGCGCGGCCGGAGGATCGGCGACGGCTATTTCGGCTTCATCGCGGGCCCGTGCACGGTCGAGACGCGCGAGCAGACGCTCGAGACCGCGCGTTGCGTAGCGGCGGAGGGCGTCACGATGCTCCGCGGCGGCGCCTTCAAGCCGCGCACGTCCCCGTATGCGTTCCAGGGGCTCGGCGAGGAGGCGCTCGAGATCCTCAAGGAGGCGCGCGAGGAGACCGGGCTGCCGCTCGTCACCGAATTGATGGATCCGCGCCACGTCGAGGCGGTCGTCGAGGCGACCGACGTGATCCAGATCGGCGCCCGCAACATGTCGAACTTCTCGCTCCTGTCCGAGGTCGGGCGCGCCCGGAAGCCGGTGCTGCTGAAGCGCGGCCTCTCCTCGACCGTCGAGGACCTGCTCATGGCGGCGGAGTACATCGTCAAGGAGGGAAACTCCGAGGTGATCCTCTGCGAGCGCGGGATCAAGACGTTCGAGACGTCGACGCGGTTCACGCTCGACATCGGCGCGATTCCCGTCCTCAAGCAGGAGACCCACCTGCCGGTGATCGTCGACCCGTCCCATCCGGCCGGCCGGCGCGAGCTCGTCCTGCCGCTCGCGCGCGCCGCGGTCGCGGCCGGCGCCGACGGGATCATCGTCGAGGTGCACCCGCGGCCGGAGGAGGCGCTCTGCGACGCGGCACAGCAGATCCCGACCTCCGAGTTCCACGACTTCGCCGACGAGATCCGTGCCTTCGCGTCCCTCATGGGACGCACCATCGGTTGAGCTCGTGAGGATCGAGCCAGCGACCGCGGTCGTCGGCCACGTCGCGGTTCCCGGCGACAAGTCGATCTCCCACCGCGCCGTGCTGATCGGCTCGGTCTGCGAGGACACGACGCGCGTGACCGGCTTCGGCCGCTCCGGTGACACACAGGCGACGGTCGATGGGGTGCGCACGCTCGGCGTCGAGATCGAGGACGTCGCCCACGACGAGCTCGTCGTCCACGGCGTAGGCCTGCGCGGCCTGCACGCCGGCGCGGTCGACTGCGCGAACTCCGGGACGCTCATGCGTCTTCTCTCCGGCATCGCCGCGGGTCAGGACGGCGAGTTCATGCTCACCGGGGACGAGTCCCTCAGCGGTCGGCCGATGGAGCGGATCGCGGCACCGCTGCGCCGCATGGGCGCGGACGTGGAGACGACCGACGGCCACGCGCCGCTCGTCGTCCGCGGCTCCGGCGCGTTGCGTGGCGCCGAGCTCGAGCCCGAGGTGCCGAGCGCGCAGGTGAAGTCCGCGATCCTCCTCGCCGGGCTCAACGCGGCGGGTGCGACGACGGTGATCGAGAGCGTCCCGACCCGCGACCACACCGAGCTGATGCTCCAGGCCGCCGGCGCGAAGATCCGCCGCACCGCGAAGAGCGTCACCGTCGAGCCGACCGGGGCGCTGAGGCTCGGCGAGGTCGCCGTGCCGGGCGACTTCTCGTCGGCCGCACCGCTCCTCGTCGCGGCTGCCCTGATCCCGGGCAGCGACATCACGATCCACCATCTCGGCGTCAATCCGCGCCGCGCCGGCCTGCTCGCCGTGCTCGAGCGGATGGGCGCCCGCATCTCGGTCTTCAACCGCGACCGCGTCGGCCGAGAGCCGGTCGCGTCGGTGCAGGTGCAGCCGGGCGAGCTCATCGCGACGGAGATCACCGCGGAGGAGGTCCCATCACTCGTCGACGAGCTGCCGCTCGTCGCGCTGCTCGGCTCGCACGCGCGCGGGGAGACGGTCGTCCGCGGCGCGCGCGAGCTCCGCGTGAAGGAGACCGACCGGATCGAGGCGGTGAACGACGGCCTCCGCGCTCTCGACGCGCGCATCCAATCGCGTGAGGACGGCTGGACGGTAACCGGCGTCCCGATCCGGCTGCGCGGCGGGCGGATGGACGCACGCGGCGACCACCGGATCGCCATGCTCGCCGCCGTCGCCGGGCTTGCTTCGCGCGAGGGAGTCGAGATCGAGGGAGCCGACACGGCCGCTATAAGCTTCCCCGGCTTCTACGACCTCCTGGAGGGTGTGGTCAGACG
>DATKRA010000017.1:0-32969 GCA_035532455.1 Gaiellaceae bacterium
ATCACTCGCGGGTACGTTTGCTCCATGGCGACGACCCTATTCGACGTCGCGGGCGCCAGGGCGCGCTTCTCCTCGCTGCGGGACGGCGGGTTCGTGTTCCTCGACGCGCCCGGCGGCTCGCAGGTTCCCGACGAGGTCGGCAACGCGATCGCGCGCACGCTGCGCGAGGCGAGCGCGAACAACGGCGCGCCGTACGCAACGAGCAAGCGGGTCGAGGCGATCTACGACCAGGCGCGCGTCGACGCCGGCCGTTTCCTCAACTGCTCGCCCGACGACGTGATCTTCGGCGCGAACATGACCACGCTCGACTTCATGCTGACGCGCACCGCGTCGCGCGACTGGAAGGAGGGCGACCGCATCCTCGTGTCGCGGCTCGACCACGACGGCGGCGTCGCGCCATGGGTCGAGGTCGCCGCCGACCGCGGCTTCGACATCGACTGGATCGACGTCACTCCCGAGCTTCGGCTCGATCTCGACGATCTCGAGCGAAAGCTCGACGACCGCGTCCGCGTCGTCGCATGCGTCGCCGCCTCGAACGCCGTGGGCACGATCACCGACATCCCGCGGGTCGCCGAGCTCGCCCACGCGGCCGGCGCGCTGTGCTGGGTCGACGCCGTCCACTACGCCGCGCACGAGCCGATCGACGTCGCGGCGCTCGGCTGCGACGTCCTCCTCTGCTCGCCGTACAAGTACTGCGGCCCGCATCTCGGCCTTGCCTACGGACGGCACGAGCTGATGGAGTCGTGGCGCCCGTACAAGGCGCGCCCGGCGCCGATGGATCCGCTCGGCCACCGCTTCGAAACCGGCACGCCGCCGTACGAGCTGCTCGCCGGATTCTCGGCGACGATCGCGTATCTCGAGTCGCTCGGCGGGATGGCGACGCTCCGCGAATACGAGCGCACACTCGGCGCGCACTTTTTCGAGACGCTGCCCGAGTCGGTCACCGTGTACGGCGTGCAGACGATGGAGGGTCGCGTGCCGACGTTCCTCCTCAACGTCGACGGCGTCGACGCCGCGACGGTCGCGACGACGCTCGCCGAGCGCGGCTACGGCGTCTGGGCGCACGACAACTGGTACTCGATGGGCCTGCCTTTCCCGTATCCGGGCGACGCGATCCGCGTCGGCTTCATCCACTACAACACCGTGGAGGAAGTCGACGGGTTTGTGCGCGAGCTGGGACGTTTCGCCGGCTAGGGCGCCGACGGGAGCCTGAACTCGCCGCGCTTCCACGGTTCGAGCTGTACGACACCAACGACGGCGTCGAGATTCAACGGGCCATAGAGGTGCGGGAACGTCACGGGCGCACCTGGAGCCGGTGGCTCGTAACTCAACTCGGCTTCCAGGCGGGCGGGGTCGATCCAGAGCAGCGCGAGACCGTGCTCGTCCGAGTAGAGCGCGTTCGCCGGACCGGACACCTGTTCGGGCTTTGACAGGTGGATAAACCCGTCGCGCTCGAGCTCCGGCGGCGCGTAGAGGCCTTCGGTCTGCGCCCGCTCCCAGTCGGTCTCCCGGGCGATACGGACGATCACGCCGTCCCACCCGCGAGGATCCCGGCCAGCACGGCGGCGTCGATGTTGCCGCCCGACACGATGCAGACGCAGCGGTCGTCCCGTTTCAGCGCGGCCGCGAGGGCGAGCGCTCCCGCTCCTTCGGCGACGACGTGCGCGCGGGTGGCGAGCAGGCGAACGGCCTCCGCGGTCTCCTCGAGCGAGACCGCGACCGCTTCGTCGACGACCGCGCACGCCCGCTCCCACATGCCTGGGAGAAGCGCGCGGCCGCCGGCGCCGTCGACCCACGACGGCTGGAACTCGATCTCGCGGGGCTCTGGGCGACCGAGAGACGCCGCGAGCGGAGCCGCAGTGTCCGGTTCGACGGCGACGACGCGTACCGCGGGCCGCAGCGCCTTGAGTGCGCTCGCGATTCCGGTCGTCAGGCCGCCGCCGCCCCACGGGATGAGCACCGTGTCGAACTCCGGCGCGTCCTCGGCGATCTCGAGGCCGATCGTCCCGTTCCCCGCCATCACCGCCTCGTCGTCGACCGGATGGACGAAGAAGCCCGGCACACCGTCGCGGCCGTGGTCGACCATCGCCTGCCACCACTCCTCATGCGTCACCGGGATCACCTCGGCACCCAGCGCCTCGACGCGGTCGAGCTTCGCGCGCGGCGCGTCGACGGGGGCGATCACGCGCGCCGGAACTCCCACCTCGCGCGCCGCCCAGGCGACGCCCTGCGCCATGTTCCCGGCGCTGGCGGTCACGACTCCGTCCGCAAGCTCCGACGCCGACGCCGCGCGCACCGCCGAGAGCGCGCCGCGCAGCTTGAAGCATCCGATCGGCTGGAGACACTCGAGCTTGAGCAGGATCCGCGGGTCGGGCGCGAAGGCGATGAGCGGCGTGCGGAGAACGTCGTCGCCGATCCGCTCGCGCGCCCGGCGGATCTCCTCGAGCGCAATCACTCGCGCACTCCGTAACGGCCGGTGGCAGCCACTTACGAAAGTGTGACGAGAAGATTCGGCTCCGAAAGCGGCTCCGTCACAGATCGGTGACGAAGACGCCGACCTTTCGTATCGGTGGCTGCCACCGGCCTCACTCGGACTCTTTGGCGAGCTCGGTCAGGTCGGTGCGCACCGTCCAGAGCTCGGGGAACATCTTGTGCTTGATCAGCCCGGCGAGGAGCTCGACCGGCGTTCCCTGCGTGCCGACGACGTCCTCGCCGATCACGCGGCCGACCATCTTCACGTGCCGGAACCGCCACACGCCGACCTGCTCGTCCCAGTCGATGAGCGCCTCGGCGAGCTGGTACAGATCCTCATGCTCGCGGCCCTGCGTGTAGACCTCGAGGAGGGTCAGGCCGCGCTCGCGGCGCAGCGCGTCGAACGCTCCCCAGAGCCCCGGCGAGACGCGGCGGATCTCGCGGAAGCCGGGCGAGTCGAAGCCGGAGCCGTGGCCGAGCACGCGGCGCACCTCCTGGTACTCCCACGGCGACATGAGCTCGAGGTGCTCGAGGAACGACGCGACGTAGCGGATCGCGTGGTTCGCGCGGAAGAGGAGCCGCAGCGCCGCCGCGGTGTCGCGCGTCTCGATCAGCCGCGACGCCTCCTCCACCTCAGCGCACGCGTGCTTGAGCCAGAGCTCCGACGACTGGTGAACCGTCTGGAAGAGGAGCTCGTCGCGATGCACCCACTCGTCGGGCCCCTTCTGGAGCGAAAGGAGCTCGTTCGTGCGGAGGTAGCGCTCGTAGTCGGAGTCGCCCGACCCCTCGAGGATCGGCGCGAACTCGTCGGCGTTGGGCGCTCCGGTCGGAGTGCTCACCAGATCTGCATCTCCAGGCCGGCAAGCGGGACGCCGCCGTTTTCCGTCACGAGCCAGGTGTCCTGCATGTAGAGGCATTCTCGCCCATCGGCCGAGATCGCGTGCGGGTGCATGGAGAAGACCATGTTCGCCTCGAGGACGGTGTCGATTCCCTCCCCGAGGCGCGGGTGCTCGATCATCGTCATCCCGATCGAGTGGCCGGTGACATGGCCGAGGTGGTAGCCGCGCTCGGTGAAGCCCTGCGAGACGGCGCGATGGACGTCGTGGGCGGTCGCGCCCGGGCGGAGTGCGGTCTGCGCGACGTCGTAGTACTCCGCGTACGCCTCGAGCATCCGGCGCACCTCGGCGGACGGCGTGCCGAGCGCGCGCGAGACCTCGACCCAGTGGCCGCCCGGGCCGGCGATCTCGAGGGACGGGACGGTGAACTCGCCGAAGGTCGTGTCGTCGCGCGCGATCGCGAACTCGGCGCCGACGAGCACCATGTTCATCGTCAGCCGGCCGCAGCCGCGCGCGACGAACAGCTCCTCCGCGGGCGCCATCACCTCGGCGGCGGTCTTGCCGGGAGCCCACGCCTCGCGGAACGCGTGGAAGCCGGCGACGTTGATCGCGACGCTCTCGCGCACCGACTCGAGCTCGGCGTCGGACTTCACGGCTCGCGCGAGGTCGTAGCCGGCGTCCCAGTTGACGAGGTCGGCCGCCGCGGCGAGCGGCACATAGTCGCGCACCGTCATCGCGTAGTCCATCCCGTACACGCCGACGCGCTTGCCGCGCAGCTGGTCGGCGAACCAGTCGCCGGGGCGGTCGACGAAGACCTGCTCGGCGATCTGCGAGTCGCCGTGCTCGCCGACGTAGCGCGCCTCGGTCGGAAACACGATCGCGGGATCGCCCTCCACCGGCAGGACGACGTACGCGTAGCGATGGACGATCTGGAATCCCGACAGGTACGTGACCGCGCCCTCGAAGCCGGTGTACTCGGAGCCGCAGACGAGCGCGGCGTCGAAGCCGTCCCGCTCGAGCGCGGCGCGCACCCGCGCGTGGCGTTGCGTCAGCTCTGCGTCCACGATGCCTCCACTCCTTTGATGAGCGCCCAGATCGCCTCGTTGAGCGGCGTCGGCACACCACTCTCGCGCCCGAAGCGGACGATGCCGCCGTTGAGGAAGTCGACCTCGGTCGGCCGGCGCGCCTCGACGTCCTGAAGCATCGACGCCTTGTGGTCGTACGCGACCTCGGGCCTGGCGGCGTGGTCGATGAGCTCCTCGGGATCGGCGTCGAGCTCGATCCCCTGCGCCGCCGCGACCGCCTTCCCCTCGGCGACGAGGCCGGAGACGAGCGCGCGCAGGTCGGGGCGCTCGCAGACGCGGCCGTGCGTCAGGCCGGTGAGGGCGCCGATCGGATTCGTCGACGCGTTGAAGATCACCTTCCGCCACTGCGGCCCGCGCGCGTCGGCGACCGCATGCGCCGGCATCCCCGCGCGCGTGCACGCGTCGGCGAGGCGCTCGCATTCAGCCAAAGGCACGCTCGCGTCGAACGGGCCGAAGGTCGTGTCGCCCTGCACGTCCCACTGCACGTGTCCCGGCTCGAGGAGCTTGCCCGCGGGAAAGGTCGTGCCACGGATGACGCGCGCGGCGTGCGCGGCGAGCGTCTCCTCGTTGCCGAGGCCGTTCTGGACGGTGGCGACGCAGCCGGCTGCAAATGCATGGGCCGTGGCAGCGATCGCCGCTTCGGTGTGCATCGCCTTCGTCGCGACGATGCCGAAGTCGCACGGCGGAATCGCGGCGGGGTCGGCCGTCGCGCGCGGATGCCCGACCACGTCTCCGGCGCCGGTGAGCCGCAGGCCGTCGCGGTTGATCGCCGCGACATGGAGCTCGTTGAGGTCGAACGCCCAGACCTCGACGTCGTCGAGCAGCGCGAGGTTGGCCGCGAAGAGCGAGCCGACCGCACCACATCCCACCACCGCAATCCTCACGAGTAACTCGCCTCCCTCGCCTTGACGAGCCTATAGAGCGCCTCGTGGAGCGGCACCGCCACGCCGTGCCGCCGCGCTTCGCGCACGAGGGCGCCGTTGATCGACTCGAGCTCGGTCGGCCGCCGCGCCTCGACGTCCTCGAGCATCGACGGGAAGTGGCGATCGCCGCGCTCGGTCGCAAGGACGTTCATCTCCCACGGGTCGTCGTGCATCTGGACGCCGGCCGCGATCGCCACTGCGCGGCCCTCGTCGACGAGGTCCCGGACGAGGTGGCCGAGATCGGAGAGGCGCTCGGTCTCGGCGAAGTGGAAATCGTGCGGGAGGCACGTGAGAGCGGCGACGCCGTTCACCGTCGCGTTGAAGACGAGCTTCGACCACTGCGCCGGGCGCAGGTCGTGGAACGCCTCCACCTTCAGGCCCGCCGACTCGATGAGCTCGGCGACGCGCCGGGCATCCGCTTCGGTCGTCTCCCGGTACGGCCCGATCCACGTCGCCGTGTCGAGCACGTATTCGACGTGGTCGTCGCCGTGGCGCGTGCCGCTCATGAAGGTGACGGCGGAGAGGAGCGGCCAGTCGCCGTGCGCGGCGACGACGTCCTCCGCGCCGAGGCCGTTCTGGATCGTCATCACCGTCGCGCCCGGCAGCCGGCCTTCGAGCGTCGCGGCGAGCGGCTCGAGGTCTGTGCCCTTGCACGCGAGAATCGCGAGCTCGGTGTCCTCGGGCAGGCGGAAGGGGTCGGCGGTCGCCGCGAGCTGCGCGGTGAAGTCCGAGCGGCCGGAGACGCGGAGGCCGTTCTCGCGGAGCGCGGTGGCGTGTTCCTCGCGCCGCGTGAGCACCGTCACGTCGGCGACGCGGGCGAGATGCCCCGCGAGGAGCGAGCCGATCGAGCCCGCTCCGGCGACGACGACCTTCGTCACGCCTTGGCCCGAGCCGAACGCTGCGGCAGGGTCAGCTCACGCCCGCCGGTGAGGCCGGAGGGGCGCAGGATGAGAACGAGCGCCATCATTACGCCGAGCACGATCTCCGCCGTCCCCTGCGGCACGGTGAGGTGCCAGCCGAAGACATCGACACCGTTCGTCGCCGCGGAGAAGAAGGAGTAGATCCCGTTCACCGCGAGCGCGCCGACGACCGCGCCCAGCAGGGTGCCCGAGCCGCCGACGACGAGCATGGCGAGCGTGATGAACGTCAGGTTGAGCGACAGCCCGGCCGCCTGCAGCGGCAGGAGGTGCACGTAGATCCCACCCGCGAGGCCGGCGAGCCCGCCGGAGATGACGAAGGCGAGGAGGCGCTGCCGGTAGATCGAGATCCCGGCCGCGGCCGCAGCCGCCGGATCCTCGCGCGTCGCTCCGAGCATCCTCCCGAACCGGCTCGTCCGGTAGGCGAAAGCGACCACGACGCAGATGAAGGCGCCGATCGCCGCCTGCCAGATCCCTGTTGTCTGCGGCACCGAGGAGAACGCGTTCTCGCCCGGGCCGATCGACTGGTCGTACGTGAGGAGGTTGTTCGTGATCTCGAGCACGGCGAACGTCGCAATGCCTGCGGCGAGGCCCGAGAGTCGCATCAGCGGCAGCCCGACCACGAGCGCGCCTGCGCCCCCAACCCCGGCGGCGAGGGCGAGCGAGGTGACGTTCCCGACGTTCGCGTGCAGGAGGAAGTGGGAAAGACCCGGCATGATCGCGGTCTTCTGGCCGGCCGGGACCGTGAGCACTCCTGCCGTCCACGCTCCGAGCGCGACGAAGCTGATGTGGCCGAACGAGAGCACTCCCGAGTTGCCGATGAAGACGTAGAGAGCGACGACGATCGCGACCTGGACGAGCGTGTCGAGGAAGTACGACTGGAGATAGCTCGAGACCTCGAGTCCGACGAGCGCGGTGCCCAGCACGAGAAGAGCGGGAACGAACAGCTCCGGCAGACGGCGCACGAGGTTCACAGCCGCTCCACCGCCGCGGCTCCGCGGGTGAACAGGCCGTTCGGCCGGACGAGCAGGACGACGATCACCGCCGCGAACAGGAAGCTCTGCAGGTACTGGCTCTGATTCGCCGGCAGCGTGCTGCCGAGGATTCCCGTCGCAAATCCGATCGAGAAGCCGCCGAGGGTCGCGGGGACCGGCCGGTTCAAGCCGCCGAGGACGACGCCGGCGAGGACGAAGATCGTGTCGGTGAGCCCGAACGTACTCGTGACCTGAAACTCTGCGACGCTCAGCATCACCGCGGCGATGGCGGCGAACAACGCCGAGACGACGACCGCGCCGGCGATGACGCGGTTCGCGCGCACCCCGAGCAACTGGGCCGTCCTGAAGTCCATCGACGCAGCGCGCATGTGCAACCCGAGGGAGGTGCGCGTGAGGAGCAGTTGCAGCGCCCCGAGGCACACCGCGGCGGTGACGATCGCGATCACGGCGATCTTCTTGATCTCGACACCCCCGAAGTCCCACGGCGCGTTGAGGTACGCGAGTGCGCCTGCCGTCTTCCCGAAGCCGCCGAACGCGAGGAGCGCGATGTTCTGCAGGAGGAACGCGACCGCGAACGTCGCGACGAGCATCACCGCGGGGGAGTGCGTCCGCAGCGGCCGGAACACGAGCCGGTCCATCAGGAGCGACAGTGCGAGCACCACGCCGAAGCAGAAGAGGATCGAGACCCAGTTCGGCAGTCCCCATTGCGCGCCGAAGGCGAGGGCGAACCCACCCGCCATGATCAGCTGCCCGTACGCGAAGTTCACGAGCCGGAGGACGCCGAAGACGAGACCGATCCCGACCGCCATGAGCGCGTAGATCCCGCCGAACTCCAAGCCGTTCGCAAGCGCGGGCCACGAGAGGTTGAGGAACGCGAGCGTCACGAGAGATAGGCGGCGACGAGCCGGTCGGTGTCGCCCGCATCCTGCGGGCCGAGGGTGAGGCGGAGCTCGCCGTTTGCGAGGACGAAGGAGCGGTCGGCGAACGCGACCGTCCGCTGGGCGCGCTGCTCGACGAGGAGCACGGCGAGTCCGTCCTCCCGAATCCTGCCGAGCGCCTCGAAGACGACGTCGACGATCTGGGGCGCAAGCCCGAGCGACGGTTCGTCGAGGAGGAGCACGTCCGGCTCGGCGACGAGGGCGCGCGCGATCGCCAGCTGCTGCTGCTGCCCGCCGGAGAGCACCCCGGCGTGGCGGCGGCGAAACTCGTGGAGAATCGGGAAGAGCTCGAAGGCGCGGTCGACCGTCGCGCCGCGGGAGCTGCGGCGGGCGGCGAGACCCAATTGGAGGTTCTCCGCCACGGTGAGCTCGCCGAAAATGCGGCGGCCTTCCGGCACGAGCGCGATTCCGCCCCGGGCGACCCGCTCCGACCGCACGCCGAGCAGGGATGTCCCGTCGTGCCGGATGTCGCCGCCCACGACCGGAGCGGCGCCCATGATCGCGTGCAGCGTGGACGACTTCCCCGCGCCGTTCGGGCCGATCAGGCCGACGATCTCGCCACGGCCGACGTCGAACGAGAGCCCGCGTACCGCATCGACGGCGCCGTAGCGGACGGTGAGATTCTCGATCGCGAGAGCCGGAGGGGGCGATGCGCTCACTCAGCCTCCGCGGCGGCGCTCTCGCCGAGATAGGCGGCGGCGACACCGAGATCGGCGCGGATCTCCTCCGGCGTTCCCTCGGCGAGCGTCGCGCCCTGGTCAAGGACGTAAACCCGGTCGCACACCTCGAGGACGAGGGCCACGTTGTGGTCGACGAGCAGGACTCCCGCCCCGTGCTCCTGCACGGTGCGGACGGCCGTCGCGAACCGCGGCACCTCCGCCTCTGAGAGACCCGCCGCCGGTTCGTCCATCAGCACGAAGCGCGGCTCGGTGGCGAGCGCGCGCGCGACGCCGAGCCGCCGCTCGTCGCCGTGGGCGACGGAGGAGGCGCGCTGCCCGGCGTAGGCAGTCAGGCCGAGAAGCGCGAGCAGCTCGTCCGCCCGCCTGGCCGCCTGCCGCAGCGAAGCGCCGACGCCGAGCGCCGCCACCTCGACGTTCTCCCGCACCGAAAGGCCGCCGAAGGAGTGGCTGTGCTGGAACGTCCGCGCGAGCCCGTGGCGGCCACGCCGGTGCGCCGACCAGCGCGTGACGTCGCGATCCTCGAGGAGCACGCGGCCGCGTGTCGGCCGGTCGAAACCGCTGAGAACGTTGACGAGCGTCGACTTCCCGGCGCCGTTCGGGCCGATCAGCCCGACCACCTCGCCCTGCCGCAACTCGAGCGAGACATCCCGCAGAGCCTCGATCCCGGCGAACGAACGGGACACGGAGGAGGCCCGGAGCGTTCCTCCGGGCCTCTCCCGCGTTTCGGTCTGTATCTCCGTCAAGCCCTACGAGTCCGGGCTGTTCGGAACGACCAACGCCTTGATCAACTGCTTCTCGATCGGCTTGTTGCTGTTGATCTCGATCACGCGATAGGCGCGGCCGAAGACCGTGTGGTGTGTCGCGGAGAAGCTCACATTGCCCGAGAGCGTCGCGACGTTCTTGAACTTCACCATCTGCGCCGCGAGCGTCGAGCCCTTGAGGGAGCCGTTCGCCCGCTTGATCGCGGTGACGAGGCCGTCGATCGCAGCCGGGCCGGCGACGAAGCCTCCGGTGGCAGCGTGGACCTGCTTCGCGAGCCTGTTGATGGCCGCCTTCGGGTCGTGCCCGAATGCGTTCGCGTACGTGACGAACCAGTAGTTGCTGATCTGCGGGTTCGACGGCAGCCAGTACGTGCCGTCACCGGCCCACGAGTTGAGCACCGGCGACTTGTCGGACGCCGAGCGGAGGTTGACGATGAACGGAGCAAGTCCGCCGTAGGCGCCGGCCGTCGACGTGACCACGACCGCGGACGGGTGCGCGGCGATCCCGGCTGCCGCGTTGTTGACCGATGTAAGCCCGCACTGGCAGAGCGCGGGATCCGTGTACGTCGTCGAGTACTTGATCTTCCCGCCGAGCTGCTTGAACCGCCACTCGAAGGCGGTGACAACGGCCTTGAAGTAGGTGATCGTCGTGTCCTTCGCGAGATCAGCGGTCTTCCAGCCCTTGTTCCAGGCGAGCTGCGCCATCGCGGAGCCCTCGTCCTGTGCGACGTTGCCGAAGCTGAACGCGAGCTTGCCCTTCGTCCCGAACCGCTTCGGGCCCATCTGGTCGGTGCCGATGCACGGCGCGATCGTGAGCAACCCCTTGTTGATGGCGGGCTGCACGACCGGGGCGGCGAGATCGACGTCGCACGTCGTGAAGATGACGTTCGCGTGATCCTGGCTGATGAGCTTGTTCGCGCATGCCGTCGACACCGTTGCATTGTCGCCCTGGGTGTTGCACGTCTTGATGACGAGCTTCATCCCGTCGACGCCACCCTTGGCGTTGATCTTCGCGACCTCGATGTTCGCCGCGGCGAGCGCCGGCGCGTCGAACGGATTCATCGGCCCGCCGGCCATGCCGTCGTACGCCCAGCCGATGATGACCGACTTGCTCGCGGCCGACTGCGTTTGCGCCGCAGCCGTCGCAACGACTGCGAGCGCCCCGACCGCGACAACGACGAGCGCCCAACGCGCTCGCTTGCTTCCCATCATGTTTCTCCTCTCTGGACCACGGACTGCGCCGCGGCCCTCCTTTGCATCCAACAGGTGACGAAAGCTTCTCGACCACGGCGCGCGAGCTCGTCGGCGTCGACGTTCCAGAGCGAGTCAGGATACGCCGCGCCGAAAGCGCCGTTGTCGGAAAAGATCTCGAGGTCGTAGTAGCCGTCCCAGCCCGCGTCGTCGAGTGCGCCGAGAATCGCGGGGAGGTCCGCGGAGCCGTCGCCCGGCAGGACACGGTCGGCCCAGCCGCGGGTCGGCTCACGCCAGTCGTTGACGTGTACGCCGGCGATCAGGCCGGCGTGACGCGAGATCTCCTCGAGCAGATCCGGCGTGTTCCAGAGGTGCCAGACGTCGACTTGGATGCCCACGGCGTCCGAGCCGACCTCCTCGACGAACTCCGCGGCGTCGCCGAGCGTATTGAGGATCGACCAGCTCTCGAGGCCTTCGCGCTGGAACGGCTCGACGGCGAGCCGCAGATCGAGTTGTTCGGCCTCGCGCGCGACCTCGCGGACGCCCTGGACCGCCGTCTCTCGGTCTCCCGGGCCGGTGAAGCAGAGGACGGCCGACGGCTCGTACGCGGCGAGGACGTCGAGCGAGCCGAGGATCGCGTCGACGCGTTCCCGCACGCTCGAGGGGCCGGGCAGGAGAGGCAGCGGATGAATCGACGGAACGGCGGGGACGGCCGTCGACGAGCCGAGCCCGCTCGCCCGGAACGCCGCGAGCGACCCGTCGTCGAGCTTCATCTCCCAGATGCCGACGCCGTCGGCGCCCGCGGCCGCGTACGCGCGCACGTCATTGGCGAAGCTCGCGGTGAGCGTGCTCACCTGCGAGATCGAGAAGCGCGGCAGCTGCTGCGTGGCCCTCGTCACCCGGAGGCGAAATAGTCTCACGCATTTGACATCTGATCAAGTGTGGTTCACGCTCGTTCTTCGTGGAGTCGGTCTTGGGCGAGGGGAGTGCGGTGCGCCACCGCACGATGGGGGAGGCGGTCCTCGAGCGTCTGCGCGAGGCGATCATCCTCGGCGAGCTCACACCAGGCACGCCGCTCCGCCTCGAGGATCTCGCCCACTCGCTCGGGACGAGCATCTCGCCGGTGCGAGAGGCGGTGCGCAGACTCGAGGCGCTGGGGCTCGCGGAGCACATCCCGCACCACGGCGCGAAGGTCACCGGGCTCGACGTCGAGGAGCTGCGCGAGCTCTTCTCCGTCCGGCTCGCCCTCGAGACGCTCGCCGTGCGACGCGCCGCGGAGCTCTTCACCGCCGAGGACGCGGACACCGCGCGCGGCCAGCTCGAGGCGTCCGGCGCGGCTCGGCGCGACGGGGACGTGCGCGAGGCCGTGCGGACGCATACCGCCTTCCACTTCGCGCTCTACGAGGCGGCGCGGTCCGGCTGGCTGCTCCGTTTGATCCGGCCGGCATGGGACAGCTGCGAGCGCTACCGGCCGGTGCTGCTCGAGGAGAAGGGCGATCTGCAGCGGCGGCACGCGGCGCTCGATGCCGACTTGCTGGCTGCGTGCGCGGCGCGCGATCCCGACCGGGCGGGGGCGGCGCTGCGCGACCACCTCGAGCTGGCGACGGCCATCTTCTCCGTCGAGCTCGCCGGGCGCAGCATCTTCGCGTTCTAGGTCTCTGCGGAGCGACGCCGCAACAGCCCTCGGGCGCGGACGGCCGCGCGCTGCGCGAGCGGCGGCTCGAGCAGCTTCTGCGCGACGAGCGTCCCCGAGCCGCCGCCGAGCCCCGGCCCCGGCCACGTGCTCGCGCCGATCTGCCAGAGGCGATCGACCGGCGTCGCGTGGCCCGGGCTCTGCGGCAGCGGGCGCCAGAGGAAGTTCTGGTCCAGGGCGAGCGAACCGCCATACGGGTCGCCGTGACGGAGGTTGACGTTCGCGCGCTGGAGGTCGTGGGGGCCCAGCGCGACCCGCCTGAGAATCGAGGATTCGAGGTTCGGGACGTGGCGCGCGATCCGCTGCTGGATCCGGTCGGCGTAGCGCTCGCGGAGGTCATCCGTCCATTCGCCCGGCCCGGTGTCGATCTCGCCGGCGGCGTCGCCCTTGATCCGCCACGGCAGTTCCTGCAGCTGGATCCAGAGAAGACCGCGACCCTCGGGCGCGCGCGTGGAGTCCATCGTCAGAGGCTGCCCGACGACCACGGTCGCTTCGGCCGGCAGCAGACCGCGCTCCGCCTCGTTCACCGCGCGCGAGACGCCGTCGAGACCCGGCGTGAGATGGACGACCGCGGTGCCGCCGAGCCGCTCGTCGCCTTCCCAGCGCGGCGGCTCCGAGAGCGCGAAGTGGATCTGCATCTCCGACCGGCCGTAGCGGTAGCGGCGCGCGTACTCCGCCACCGGCATGGACTCGTCGGCGAGGAGACGCTCGTAGAGCTGCGTGGGCGTCACGTTCGCGATGACCGCGCGCTCGGCCTCGATCACCTCGCCGTCGGTGAGACGCACGCCGACGGCGCGACCGGAGCGCACGAGCACGCGCTCGACGTCCTTGTCCGTCTCGCACACGCCGCCGTGGTCGCGGATGAGATGGACGAGCGCCTCGGCGAGCTTTGCGCCGCCGCCACGCGGGATCGGCATTCCACCCTCCTGTACGGCGACGGCGATGACCTGCGTCATGAAGCCCGAGGCCGCCTGGTCGGGGCCGAGGCCGGTGTGCAGGACCCACGGTGCGAGGGCCCCGTGCGCGCGCTCGGACGCAAAGGTCGTCTCGAGCCAGTCGCGACTCGACTGGAGCACGTCGCCGAGGAACGCGAGCGCGCCCGCACGACCGAAGCGGCGCACAGCCTTCGCGGCGAGCGCGAGGCCGGCCGGCGACCAGAGCTCCGTGCCGAGGACGCCGAAGGCGAGGTCGGCGTTCGGAAAGAACCGCTCGAGCACGCCCGGCCACTCCTCTCCGAGCTCCTGGGCGTTTCCGTCCGCGGTGCGGAGGAGAAACGCGGCCGCGCCGTCCGGAAATGCGGTCGCCGTCGGCAGCTCGGTGTTGAGGTACTCGAGCCCGCGGGCCGCGAGCTCGGCGCCGAGCTCGGCATGGGCCGCGCCTCCGACCCAGAGCGGGTGCCAGGCGCTGAAGACGTCGTGGTGGAAGCCGGGCTCGGTGAGCTCGGCGGTCTTGATGGCACCGCCGAGCCAGTCGTTCCGCTCGAGGACGCACACGCGCCAGCCGGCCCGCGCGAGCAGTGCGCCGCACGCTAGAGAGTTGACGCCGCTTCCGACGATGACGGCGTCGAACGGCTCAGGCACCCGCGAGCTCCCGGAACTCGTCGTCGGTGACGAGCCCGCGCTTGCGGGTGCCGAGCTCCTTCACCTGCGCGAGCAGCTCGGCGCGCTTCTCCTCGGGGACGTCGAGGCCGAGCTCCTCCGCCTTGATCCGGATCGAGTCGAGGCCGCTCTTCTTGCCGAGGACGATGCCGCGCTCGGCGCCGACGAGCTCGGAGGAGTACGGCTCGATCGACGGCGGGTCGTGGAACTGCGACGCGACCGCGCCCGACTCACGGCGGAAGAGCGTCTCGCCGGTGAGCGGCTTCCACGGCGCGAGCCCGTAGCCCGACAGCTCCTGGATACGCGTCGCCGCGTCGCGGATCCGGTCGAGGCGCAGGCCGGTCTCGACGCCGTACAGCGCGCGGAGCGCGAGCGCGATCTCGCCGAGGTCGGCGTTCCCTGCGCGCTCGCCCATCCCGTTGATCGTCCCGTGGATCCAGGTCGCGCCGGCGCGCACCGCAGCGACCGCGGACGCGGTGGCGACGCCGAAGTCGTTGTGGCCGTGGAAGTGGACGGGCACCTCCGCGCCGACCGCCTCCACCGTGCGACCGACGAGCTCCGCGACCGCCTCCGGCGAGGCGATGCCGAGCGTGTCGACGACGACGACCTCGCTCGCGCCCGCCTCGACAGCGGCCGCGTAGACGCGCGTATAGAAGTCCGGCTCGGCGCGGGTCGAGTCGACGCCGAAGAACGCGGCGCGGATCCCGTGCTCGGCGGCGAAGCGCATCGCGGCCGTGATCCGGCCGAGCATCGTCTCGCGGTCGACCCCGATCGCGTCGAGCTTGAGGTCGGAGATCGGCGACTCGATCACACTCGCCTCGACCCCGAGCTCGACGAGCAGCTCGAGATCGGCGGGGACGGCGCGCGAGAAGCCCCAGATCTCGGCGCTCAGGCCGGCGCTCGCGACGAGCTCAACGGCGCGGCGGTCGTCGTCGGAGACGCGCGGGAAGCCGGCCTCGATCCGCTCGATCCCGAGCCCGTCGAGGAGGCGCGCAATCTCGAGCTTGTCCTCGGGCGAGAGGACGACGCCGACCGTCTGCTCGCCGTCGCGGAGCGTCGTGTCGTACAGGCCGACGCGCCCGCCGATGCGGTGCGCGTCGTTGAGCGAGCCCGTCCAGATCAGGTCGGACACGCGACCACTCCGTCCGGAAACGACGAGAGCTTCTCGACGCCGTCGGCGGTGACGAGGAAGTTGTCCTCGACGCGGAGCCCGCCGCCGCCGTCCCAGTACACGCCCGGTTCGACGGCGAGCACCATCCCTTCCGCGAACTCGCCGCCGCCGGCCTGGTGCGGGTACGGCGGCTCGTGCGCGCGCGCGCCGACGCCGTGGCAGATCGGATGCGTCGGCTCGATCCGCTCGCGGATCTGCCGGTCGAGCTCGGCCATCGAAGCGCCGGGCCGGATCGAGGCGAGCGCGTCCCCGTAGATCTCCATCAATCGCGCCTCCAGCTCGGCGTACTCCGGCTTGAGCTCGCCGACGACGAGGTTCTTCGTGTGGTCGGCCCAGTAGCCGTCGGCGCAGACCCAGATCTCGAAGAGCACGGGCTCGCCCTCGACCACCGGAAGGTCGCCGGTGGCGGTGAACGTCTTGATCCCGCGCCCCGCCCACACGAGCGAGAACGGCAGCGCGAGCTCCACCTTCCCGTGCCAGCCGGTGCCCTCGCCGTGGACGAAGCCCTGCCAGAGCGCGGCGGCCTCGGCTTCACGCATCCCGGGCCGGAGGAGCCCGCGGACGTGCTCCATCGCGGCGGCGGCAATCTCGTTCGCGAGGCGCATGCGCTCGATCTCCTGCGTCGTCTTGATCTCGCGCGCCCGGGCGAGGAGCGGCGCCGCGTCGCCGGCGCCGGGGAACGCGTCGAACCATGCCGCCGTGAACGTCGTCGGCTCGCCGACCATGCGGTCGGACGCCTGCGTCCCGAGCGAGAGCTCGAGGCCGACACGCTCGTACCAGCCCGCCGCCTCGGCCGCGGCCTCGAGCGTCCGCGCGAGGGGCGGGCGCGGATCCGCCGGGTCGTAGCCCTTGATGAAGCGAACCTCTTGCGTCCACGCCGTCCGTGCAGCGTCCTCCTCCGACGCCTCGATCGTGATCAGCACCGGCTCGCCTTCGCGCGGGAAGACGCACGCGTCGTAGCCCTTCATCCCCCAGAAGTTCGTGAGGTAGAGGACGTTGTCGGGCGCGCGGACGACGAGCGCGTCGAGTCCCTCCTCCGCCATCAGCTCGCGGACGCGCGCGAGCTTCGCTTCGTCCCGCGGCCAGGTCACTCCGCGACCTTCAAGGCCGCAAGATTTCGACTACTCAGACGATCACGGCACACCCCGGGCACAGATTCGGCGGTACCGTCGACTCCGAGGGAGGCGGGTAAGAGCCCCACCCAGGGTGGGGGGTATGAATCGGTGACGACCACCGGCCCCACCCGTCTAGTCGCCCCAGGGACGGATGCGCGGCGGCGCGGGCTCGCCGTGGCCCTCCTCCCACGAGATGACGGGATTGCGCAGCACGCCGATCCCCTCGATCTCGGCTTCGACGACGTCGCCCGGCTTGAGGTAGAGCGCGGCACGCTCCTCCTCCGACTTGAAGCCGGCGACGCCCGCGACGGTGCCGGTCGAGAGGACGTCGCCCGCGCTGTAGCCGAGCGCCGAGAAGTTGCTGAGGATCTCGGGGATCGTCACGCTCATCCGGCTCGAGTGCGACTCCTGCCGCGTCTCGCCGTTCACGCGCAACTCCATGCGGAGGTTGTGCGGGTCGGGGAGCTCGTCCGGCGTCACGATCCACGGCCCGAGCGGGCAGAACGTGTCGATCGCCTTGCAGAAGCTGAACACCCCCGAGCGCATCTCGCCGCGCTGGATGTCGCGCGCGGTGATGTCGTTGAAGATGACGTAGCCGCCGATGTAGTCCGTCGCCTCCTCCGGCGTGAACCACTTGCCCGCCTTCCTGAGAACGACGGCGAGCTCGAGCTCGTAGTCGAGCTCGTCGGTGAGGTGCTCGGGGTAGACGATCGGCTCGTCGGGGCCGATGATCGCGTCGACGTTCTGGAAGAAGTTGATCCACGGCGCGATGCGGTGCGACCAGGCGACGTTCTTCGACTCCTCCTCGTGCTCGCGGAAGTTGCCGGCGGTGTGAAAGAACTTCTTCGGGACGATCGGCGCCTCGAGCTTCGCCTCGGCGAGCGGCGTGCGGCGACTGCTCTCGTGCGCGCCGCCGAGCTGGAAGTACTCGCGCATCGAGCGGATGTCGAACTCGACGATCTCGTCCCCGTCTATCCGCCCGACCTTGCCGCCGTTGAACGTGACGAGCTTCACGGCTGCACCTGCTCTTTTCGGACACGTCCAGGCGTCTGACGCCGAGACGTGTCCCAAACGGCCACGACGGGGTCTGACCCCGGACATGTCCAAAAGGGCCATGACGAGGTCTGACCCCGGACATGTCTCGAAGAGACATGCTTCATGCGACTCCGCAGACCTCCATCGCGACCCGGGCGTAGACGTCCGCGGTCTTGACGAGGCCGTCGATCTCGAGGTTCTCGCCGAGCTCGACGTCCATCAGGCCGGTCGACGTGCCGTAGTTGACCGTCGGGACGCCGTAGCGCGTCAGCGCCGACGCGTCGCTGAACCAGCGCGTCACGTCGCGGCCCGGCGGCGAGCCCCACACCTCGGCATGCGCCGCGTCGATCGCGGCGACGAGCTCGTGGCCCTCCTCGATCTCGGCACCGGGCGCGGTGACATAGACCTCGCCCTCGATGCCGTAGTCGGGGAACCGCTCGGCGAGGCCGCGCACGAAGTCGAGCACCTCGCCGCGCGCCGTGGCCATCTCCTTCGTCGGCGGAACGCGGACGTCGAGGAAGAGGTCGGTGTGGTGCGGCGTGCGCGAGACGCGCCAGCCGAACCCGCCCTCGATCGCGCCGACGTTGACGATCGCCTTCGCGCCGCGATACGCGTTCGCGGGATCGTCTTCCCACGTCGGAATCCACTCGAGTACCGCGTCGAGCACGGCGTGCGCCCGGAGGATCGAGTTCTGGCCGCGCTTGCCCTCGCTGAACGCCGTGTGGATGAAGTTGCCCTGGACGCGGATCCGCAGCCAGAGCGCACCGAAGTGGCCGAGCACGACCTTCCCCTCTGTCGGCTCGCCGAGGAGGCACATGTCCGCGACGCCGCCGTGCGAGACGAGGTACCGGGTACCGGCCGCGTAGCCGCGGAACTCGCCGCCCGTGGCGTCGCGGTACTGCGTCTTCTCGATCTCCCCGCACACCGCGGCGAGGAGGACGTCGCCGCGCAGCCGCACCCCCGCGTCCTGCAGCGCGCGCACTGCCTCGACGTAACACGCAAGCGCGCCCTTCATGTTCGAGATGCCGAGGCCGTAGAGCCGGCCGTCCTGGACGAACGCCGCCGGCTGGAAACCGGGGACGTCGCGCAGCCACGGCTCGCGGCCCGAGTACGACGTGTCCATGTGGCCGTTGAACATGAGCGACTTGCCGCCGCCCGCGCCCGCCCACGTCCCGAGCGCGTTCGCGCGACCGTCCTCGACCTGCTGCCACTGCACCTGCAGCCCCATCTCCTCGTAGAGCTCGACCATCAGGCGCGCCATCCCCTCTTCGTCGCCGGTGAAGGAGTGGACGCCGATCATCCGCGAGGCGGTGTCGACGAGGCGGTCTCGGTCGATCTTCATGGCCGGACGTGCGGGAGAACTTGCTCCCCGAACAGCCGGATCTGCTCGAGCCGGTCGGCGCCCCACAGCTCGAGCATCACGTGCGAGCAGCCGGAGTCCTTGTACTCCTCGATCGCAGCGATGCAATCGGCCGGAGTGCCCGCGATCGGGCGGCACTTGTCGAGGAGCGCGTCGGACACCGCCGCCTTCGCGGCGAGCCGCCCGCCCTGCTCCATCGCCTCGGCGACGGGGCGGATCTCGTCCTGCTCGATCCCCGCGAGGTCGAGCAGCGTGTCGGCCGCGCCCTGGATGTTCTGCACCTTGTTCGCGAGGTACATGCCCGCGATCTCGCGCGCGCCGTCGCGACCCGCGTCGCGGTCGGTCGCGTGGATCGAGGCGACGACCGTGCAGCCGAGATCGATCTCCTCGCCGACGTTGCCGCGCGAGTAGCGGACGAACGCCGGCGTGGTGATCGACGGAGTGAGGCACCCATCGGCGATCTCGCCCGCGAGCTGCTGCATCTTCGGCGCCGTCGCCGCGACGTAGACCGGCGGCACCTCGCGTGGCGCGTGCGCGTCGGCGGCCATTGCCGGCACGTCCGCGCTCCACGTGTCGCCGTCGTAGTCGAACCGCTCGCCGGAGAGGACGCCGCGCGCGATCGTCACCGCGTCGCGCATCGGGCCGAGCGTCTTCTTCGTCTGCGTCTTCGTGTTGTTGAGGAAGATCTTCGACGTCCCGAAGCCGAGGATGAACCGCCCCGGGCCGGCCGCCTCCTGCACGACGCGGGCGTCCATCGCCGCCTGCACCGGATGGCGCGTCGATGCGGCGATGATCCCCCACCCGATCGTGAGGCGCTTCGTCTCGCGACCCATGAGCGCGGCGACGCCGGTGGAGGAACGCGCCTCCATGCCGTGCTTGCGCCACCACGGATACGCCTCGGCGAGCCAGATCGTGTCCATCCCGGCCTCGTCCATCGCGCGCGCCGACGCGAGCATGTCGTCGAGCGGCTCCATCGTGAGCTGCATGACTCCTATCCGGAACGGGACAGTCACTACGGCTTGGCGGCCTGGACCTGCGCGTCGAGCGCGGAGAGCACGTGCTGCACTTGCTGGTTGACGATCGGCTGGAGGACGCGCTGGCCCATCGAGCCGACCGGGCCGGCGATCTTCACGTCGGCCGACCACGCCATCGACGTGCCGCCGCCGTCGGCGTCGCCGAGCGTGAAGGACGTCTCCATGTTCATCATCGCGCCGACGCCGTGGCCCTTCACCGCAAGCTTCGCGAACTCCGGCTCGCGCTCCTCGACCTTCTCCATGTCGACCTTCATCTTCAGGCCGCCGAGGCCGAGCGGGATCTTGACGTTCGCCGTCCACCGACGGTCGTCGTGGATGTCGAAGCTCTCGACGCCCGGCATCGTCTTCGCCATCGAGGCCGGGTCGTTCATCACGCGCCAGACGACGTCGCGCGGCGCGTCGAAGACGCGCTCGCCGGAGACGTTCATTGCAGGAGCTCCCAGACTCGCTGGTACGGATTGTGCGAGTTCGTCACCGTCTTGCCGGTCGCGTCCTGGATCGCGGCGCTGATCGCGTGAATCCCGGCGCCGCCGCCCTCGCCCATCCCCTTCGTGCCGAGCGGCGTGAACGGGGACGGGCTCTCGATCGCGCCGGTCGCGAGCGGCGGCATGTCGAGCGCGTGCGGCACGTGGTAGTCGTAGAAGTTGGGCGTCAGGAGGTTGCCGTCCTCGTCGTATTCGTAGATCTCGTGCATCGCGGCGCCGATCGCCTGCGCCGTCGCGCCCATCACCTGGCCCTCGACGATCTGCGGGTTGATCCGCTTGCCGCAGTCGTCGACGGCGGCGTAGTCGACGATCTCGTAGTAGCCCGTCTCGGGATCGATCTCGACGACCGCGACGTGGATCTGCGCCGCGTACGTGAGCGTGAGATTGCCGAACTTCTTCTCGACGTCCGGCACCTGGAACGGCGGCCGGTAGACGTAGCGGCAATTGAGCGTGACGTCGAGATCCTCCGGCAGGCCGGCGTTGTTCGCGTTGATGATCGCGCCGCACGCCATGAAGGGGAGGAACGCGTCGGGGCTCTCCTTGATCCGGATCCCGCCGTCGGCGAGCTCGAGCGCCTCCGCCGGCACGCCGCCGAAGACGGCGCCGGCGAGCTTGAAGATCTCGTCGCGCAGCATCTCCGTCGCGCCCTTGACGGCGCCGAGCCCCGTGACCGCGAACTGGCTCGCGTACGTCCCGGAGAAGCCCGCGTGCGAGTTCCAGTACGAGTCGTGCCCGGCGCGCACGTGGACGTCGTCGGGCGAGCACTTGAGGATGTCGGCGACGACCTGCGCGGCCGTCGTCTCGTGCCCCTGCCCCTGCGGCGTCGTGCCGAGCGTGACGACGATCTCGCCGAAGATGTCGAGCTTGACCGTTGCGACTTCGTTGTTGCCGGAGAACTGCAGCTCCGGGTTGATCATCCGCGACTGGCCGAAGTTGTTCGTGCCGGAGTCGAGCGTCGAGCCGATCCCGACGCCGAGGAGCTTGCCGTTCGCCTTCGCCTGCTCGCGGCGCGCGCCCAATCCGTCGTACCCGATCAGCTCGAGCGCGAGGTCGAGCATCCGCGCATAGTCGCCGGAGTCGTAGACGCAGCCGTTCGGCGTCTCGTACGGCATGTCCTCGGCGCGGATGTAGTTCTTCTTCCGCACCTCGACCGGGTCGAGGCCGAGCTCGTGCGCGACGATGTCGATGATGCGCTCGGTGAACCAGAGGTGCTGCATGCGCGAGTAGCCGCGGTTCGGGGAGACGGGCGCCTTGTTCGTCGCGACCTGCGTGAACTCGAGCTCGATGTGGCGCCAGCGGTACATCCCGGGGGTGACCTGCGCCCAGATCACGCCGCCGAGCGGCTCGTACCGCAGCCACGCGCCGGCGTCGTCGAGCGCCTTCGTCTTGAATCCGAGCAGCGTCCCGTCGCTGGAGACGGCGACCTTCGTCTCCTGGAACCAGCGCTCGTTGCCGTGCGACATCGACATGTGGAAGTCGGTGCGCCATTCCGTCCACTGGATCGCCCGGTTGAGCTTGCGCGCGAGGAGGCAGCAGACGACGAGCTGCGGATGCGACGTGATCTTGTTGCCGAAGCCGCCGCCGATGTCCTGCGTGACGAAGCGGAGCTTGTCGAGCCCCACCTGCATCGCCGGCCCCATCATGATCGCGGCGAAGCCGGGGAACTGGTTGTTCGTGTGGATCGTCCACTGCTCGACGCCGCGGTTGAACTCGACGAGCGCGCCGTCGCACTCGAGCGGAGTCGAGTTGAAGCGGTGGAAGTGGAGCTCGTCGATCTCGATCACGCGATCCGCCTCCGCGAACGCGGAGTCGACGTCGCCCCACGAGTAGAGCCCGCTCCACATGAGGTTCCCGCCGGCGTCGTCGTGGAGGACGGGCGCGCCGGGCTCCTGCGCCTGCCGCGCGTCGACGAGCGCCGGCAGCGGCTCGTAGTCCACCTCGACGAGCTCGGACGCGTCGCGCGCGAGCTCGCGCGTCTCGGCGACGACCGCGACGACCGCCTCGCCGACGTAGCGCACCTTGCCGACCGCGAGCGCGTAGTCCTTGATGTTCGCGCCGGGCACGCTCGAGATCTGGAAGAACGGCTCGGTGAGCGCCGCGACCTCCTCGCCGGTCAGCGTCCCGTACACGCCCTCCATCGCCTCCGCCGCGGAGACGTCGATGCGCGTGATGTGCGCGTGCGCGTACGGGGAGCGCACGAAGTGGAGGTAGCCCATCCCGTGCCGCTTGACGTCGTCGACGAAGACGCCCTCGCCCTGGAGGAGCCGCTTGTCCTCCTTGCGCTTGAGGCTCTGGCCGCCCCAGCCTTTCTGCACCTCGACCTTCTCGGGAGCGAGCGTGGTGGAAGAGCTCTCGGTCACTTCCCCACCGCCTTGACCGCCTCGACGATGTTCCAGTAGCCGGTGCAGCGGCAGATGTTGCCCTGCAGCGCCTTCTTGATCTCGTCCTCCGAGGGGCTCGGGTTCTCGCGGAGGAGCGCCGTCGCGGACATGAGCATCCCCGGCGTGCAGTAGCCGCACTGGAGCGCGTGGTGCTCGTTGAAGGACTGCTGAAGCGGCGTGAGCTCGCCGTTCTCCGACAATCCCTCGACCGTCTCGATGCTCGCGCCGTTCGCCTGGACGGCGAGCAGCATGCAGCTCTTGACGAGCACGCCGTCGACGAGGACGGAGCACGCGCCGCAGTTGCCCGTGTCGCAGCCGACGTGGCTGCCCGTCAGGTCGAGGTCGTCGCGGAGGAAGTGGATGAGCAGCTTGCGCGGTTCGACGTCGCGCGCGTAGGTCGTGCCGTTGACGGTGACCGAGACGTCCATCAGCGCGACGCCGCCTCCTCCGCGGCGCGGGTCGCGACGACGGTCGTGAGATGGAGCCGGTACTCGGCCGAGGCGTGGACGTCGGACGGCGGGTCGAGGCCCGCGCTTCGCACCGCGTCGGCGATGCCGTCCGGCGAGCCGGCGGTGACGACGACCGGCACCGCGTCGACGCAGCCGAGCGCGACGCGCACCGAACCGTTGACGGTCGCGGCGGCGTTGGCGAGGCATGTCCCGTCGGCGCCGAGCGTGACCGCGGCGAAGCCGTCTTTCTTCCCGGCCGGGATCGAGATCTTCGTCAGCAGCTCGCCCGGCCCGACCGCGGTCATGTACACGCCGAGGAAGAACTCCTCCGCCGGCACCTCCCTCGCGCCGGCCGCGCCGAGCACGGTCATCGTCGCGCCGACCGCCACCATGAGCGGCGGCAGGTGGTTCGTCGGGTCGTTCGAGCAGACGTTGCCGCCGATCGTGCCGCGGTTCCGCACCTGGACGTCGGCGATCGTCGCGCACACCTCGCCGAGGATGGGGCGCGCCTTCGCCTCGGCCGAGCGCATGAGCTCGGTGTACGTCGTCATCGCCCCGATCGCCAGCGTGCCGTCGGAGGCGAGCTCGATCCCCTTGAGCTCGGGCAAGCCGTTGAGGTCGACGAGCATGTCGGGAGAAGCCGCGCGCGCCTTCATGACGTTGATCAGCGTCTGGCCGCCGGCGAGCGCGCGCGCGCCGTCGTTCGCGGCAAGCAGCTCGAGTGCCTCGGCAACGGAACCGGGCTTCACGTACTCGACCTCGCGTAACAGCATCGGGGCGATCCTACAGAGCCGCGTGAATTCGGTTCTTGGCATCTCGCAGGCGCCCGCCGTCGCGGCCGGCGCGGGCGGCGATGATCTCCGCGAGAATCGACACCGCCGTCTCGGACGGCGTGCCCGCGCCGATGTCGAGGCCGGTCGGCCCGGAGATCCGGTCGAGCTCCTCGTCGGTCACGCCGTCCTCGCGGAGGAGGCCGCGCCGCCGCTCCTGGTTGCGATGGGAACCGATCCAGCCGACGTAGAAGGCGCCGCTCGCGAGCGCGCCGCGGATCATCGGCAGGTCGAACTTGTCGTCGTGCGTGAGGACGACGACCGCCGTCCCGATGTCGAGTTGCGCGTGAGTGAGCGCCTCCTCCGGCCACATCGGCAGGAGCTCGTCGGCGCTCGGGATCCGCTCGGGCGTGAGGAAGCTCGCACGCGCGTCGGCGACGACGGCGCCCCAGCCGAGCAGCTTCGCCGCGCGGCACAGCGCCTCGGCGGTGTCGGTAGCTCCGTAGACGAAGAGCCGCGGCGGCGGCGCCGAGACATCGGCAAGGACGGTGCGGTCGCCGAGCTTCAGGACGTGGCTCATCCCGCGCCGGCGTGCGGCTTCGATGAGCTCGGGATCGCGGAGCTCCTCGCCGATGCCTTCGCCGGCGACAACCACGAGCCGAACATCCCCTTGTGACAACTTGTCACTTGGGAGCTCTTCGACGAAGACGTCGATCTCGCCGCCGCACGGCAGGCCGATCTCGAAGGCCATGTCGTCGGTGATGCCGTAGGTCAGGAGTCGCGGCGGGCCGCCCGCGAGCACTTCCTGCGCCGCGAGGACGACGTCGTTCTCGACGCAGCCGCCGGAGACGGAGCCGATGAGGTCACCGCTCTCGCTGACGTAGAGCTTCGAGCCGACCGGCCGCGGCGCCGACTGCCGCGTGGCGACGACCGTCGCGACGGCGACCTTGCGTCCAACCTCGCGCCAGATCGTGACCATCTGCAGCTGATCGTCCACGCGGCTTCAATGTAGCCATGCCACGCCATCGGGACAGAGAGCGCCTGCGCGTGACATTCGGCAGCGTCGCCGAGCAGTACGACCGCGCCCGGCCGTCGTATCCCGACGCGATCTTCGACGACCTCGCCGCGATCGCAGGTCTGCGGCCGGGCTCGCGCGTCGTCGAAGTCGGGCCGGGCACGGGCAAGGCGACGGTCGAGCTCGTCCGCCGCGGCTACGCCGTGACCGGCGTCGAGCTCTCCCCGGATCTCGCCGAGGTCGCACGCCGCAACGCTCCCGGCGCGGAGATCGTCGTCTCGAACTTCGAGACCTGGGAGCCCGCGGCAGCCGGGTTCGACGCGATCGTGGCCACGGCGGCGTACCACTGGATCGCTTCGGAGCTCCGCTATGCGAAGCCGCTTGCCCTGCTCAAGCCCGGAGGCGCGCTCGCGGTCGTCCACGGCTGGCACGTCTTTCCGCCCGACGGCGACCCCGTCTGGGCGGCAGTGCAGGAGGACTACGACGCCGTCGTGCCGCATCCCGACAACGGGCCACCGCCGCCGCCTGAGGAGATCGTGGACGAATGGGGAGACGAGTTCCACGCCTCCGGGGTGTTCGAACGCGTCGAGGCGCGACGTCACCTACAGGAGCTCGTCTACACGGCGGACGAGTACGTCGACGTGCTCGGCACGTTCTCCGACAACCTCGTGCTACCGGCCGCCCAGCGCGACGAGCTGTTCCGCCGCATCCACGCCCGCATCGCCGCGCGGCCGGGCGGAACGGTGACGAAGCACTACCTCCTCGAGCTGACGCTCGGACTAACTCCCGCCTAGCGGCCGAGATACGCCTTGCGGAGGTCCTCGTTCTCGCGCAGCTCGGCCGCGAGGCCCTCGAGGACGAGGCGGCCGGTGGAGAGGACGTAGCCGCGATCGGCGATCGAGAGGGAGACGTTCGCGTTCTGCTCGACGACGAGCATCGCGACGCCCGACTCGTGCACCTGCTTGATGATCTCGAAGCTCCGTTCGACGAGGATCGGCGCGAGTCCCATCGACGGCTCGTCCATGAGCAGCAGCTTCGGCTTCGACATGAGCGCGCGGCCCATTGCGACCATCTGCTGCTCCCCGCCGGAGAGCGTCCCGGCAAGCTGCGAGCGGCGCTCGTGGAGGAGCGGGAAGAGGGTGTAGACGCGGTCGAAATCCTCCTTCTTGCCAGCGCCGTGGAGGTACGCGCCCATCTCGAGGTTCTCGAGCACGGTCATCGGCCCGAAGAGGCGCCGGTTCTCGGGCACGATCGCCATCCCCTTGCCGATGCGGTAGCTCGTGTTGCGCCCGGTCACGTCCTCGCCTCGGAACCTGACCGTGCCGTTCCGCGGCTTGACGATCCCGAGCACCGTCTTCAGCGTCGTCGACTTGCCCGACGCGTTCCCGCCCAGCAGACAGACGAGCTCGCCCGCCTGCACGTGGAGGTTCACCGCCTGGAGGATGTGAATCGGCCCGTAGTACGTGTCCACCCCCTCGAGCTGAAGGAGCGGCTCGGCGGCGGGAGCGGCCTCCGGCATCGGTTCTGTCACCGTCTCGGTCACTTCGTCGCCGCCGCCTTCGTCCCGAGGTACGCCTCGACTACCCGCGGGTCGGTCGCCACCTGCTCGAACGTCCCTTCGGCGATCTTCACGCCATGGTCGAGCGCGACGACGCGGTCGGAGATCGTCTCGACGACGTGCATGTCGTGCTCGATGAGGAGGATCGTGTAGCCGCCCTCGTCGCGAAGCTTCCCGATGAGCTCGGCGATCTCGTGCGTCTCGACGGGATTCATCCCCGCGGCCGGCTCGTCGAGAAGGAGGAGGCGCGGCCGCGTCGCCGTCGCGCGCGCGATCTCGAGACGTCGGCGGTTCGCGTAGGAGAGTGAGTAGGCCGGTTGGTTCCAGCGGTAGCCCATCAGCCGCTCGCCGAAGAAGCCGAGCTTCTCCTCCGCGAACGCGTTGATCTCCCGCTCCTCGCGGCGGGCGCGCGGCAGTTGGAGCATCTGCTCGACGATCGTCGCGCGTGTGTGGCCGTACTGCGCGGCCATGACGTTCTCCTTAACCGTCATGTTCAGGAAGAGCCGCAGACTCTGGAAGGTCCGCGCGATCCCCTTCTGGTTGATCTTGTGCGGCGCGAGGCCGAGCACGCTCTCGCCTCCGAGGAGGATGTCGCCGCTGTCGGGCGTGGCGACGCCGGTGATCAGGTTGAGGACGGTCGTTTTGCCGGCGCCGTTCGGGCCGATGAGACTGACGATCTCCTTCTCCTCGATGTGCATGTCGAGGCCGTCGACGGCCTTGAGTCCGCCGAAGGCGACGTTCAGCCCGCGTAGCTCGAGTATGGGGGTCGCGGCGGCCACGTCAGACCACCTCCACACGGCTTTGGCCGAAGAGGCCAGCGGGGCGCATGACCATGAGGACGATGAGGATCACGCCCAGGAAGAGTGGCCGCACCGTCGGCGCCTGGTTGACCAGATCGGTCTCCCAGGCGAAAGCTGCGAGCCAGAGCGTCGGAACGAGTAGCGCCCAGCGCTTCCAACCCTTGACCAGGGTCAGGGCGAGAACGAGCGCGATAGTCGCCACAAACGCGTAGTTGCCGGGCTTGTAGTCCGCGTTCGTATACGTGCCTCCCGGAAGAATCATCCAGTGACGGACAAGTGTCGCGAAGAATCCGTGTTTTGTGTAGGCGGTCGGCCCCACGGCGATCGGCCCGGCGACCGCCTTGGCCGAGATCGCTCCGGCTATTTGGTTCGCGGCGACGCCGAACGCGACGAGGCCGCCGAGCACGGCCGCGAGCACCCGCCAGGGGCGGAGCTTGGCGAGCAGGCCGATCAGCAGCGCGGCGTAGAAGATCCAGCGCGCGTGAGCGGGCGTCCGCAGCACCTCGAGCAGGACGTTCACCGTCACGGCTCCAAAGATGACGCCGCCGAGGCTCCCGGCGCCGCCGAGGATCACCATGGCGTAGATCGTGATCAGGAGCGGGAACATGAACGTGTCGGGGAAGACGCCTTGGTAGTACGCGCCGTTGACCGCGCCCGCATAGCCCGCGACTCCCGCGCCGACGGCAACGGCGAGAAGCATGAGCCACTTGACCGGGATCCCCATCGCCTCGGCGGCAAGTGGATCCTCCCGCAACGCGCGCCACGCGCGCCCCGTGCGTGACCTGTTGACGAACGTGAAGAGGATGGCCACGACGGTGATGCCCGCGGCGGCCGCCCACACGTAGTCCGTCGGACTATTCGTCAGCGCGTGGCCGAACACGCGGAAGGGGTCGACGTTGTTGATCCCCGTCGGGCCGCCGGTCAAGCCGCTCTCCGTCGGCGCCCCGAACCAGTCCAGCGTGTAGCCGTTCGTCGTGAAGTTGTTGAACATCTGGAGGAAAAACAGCGTGACGATCGCTAGGTAGTCGCCGCGCAGCCGGCGCGAAGGGAGCGCCAGCACGAAGCCGAGCAGGACGGTGAAGGCGACGACCACCGGGACGCTCTGCCACGTCGGCCAGTGAAGGTTGTAGTGGGCCGACGACAACTCCGCGTACAGGTAGGCGCCGAAGCCGTAGTAGACGATGTAGCCGAGGTCGAGCAGGCCCGCCCAACCAACGGCGACGTTGAGACCGATCGCCAGGAGGACGTAGAGCAGCGTGTCCGCGTCGACGCCGATGACATAGCCGTTCGACGTCAGCAGCGGCAGCACGCACGCGAAGCCGATGAAGACGGCGAGGAGGAGGATCCGCGGCGTTCGTCCGGCGACCCGCACGGCGCCGCCGAACACGCCCCCGGGGCCGGCGATCCGTTCGCCGGAGCGCTTCACCCACTCGTCGATTCCGATCTGCGGTGAAGTGCTGCCGGACTCCTCGCCCGGTGTCGGTGCGTCTTCGCTCATCTCACACCTTTTGGATGACGGCCACGCCGCGGATCCCCGTCGACCGGAAGAGCATGAACAAGACCAAGACGGAGTAGAGGACCAAGTCGGAGAACCCCGAGGTGACGTAGCCGACGATGAACGTCTCCGCAACGCCGATGAGGAGGCCACCCAGCACCGCTCCGCCGATGTTCCCGATCCCACCGACCACGGCCGCCGTGAAGGCCTTGAGACCCGCTCCGAAGCCCATGTACGGGCCGATCGTCTGGAAGGCGATGCCGGTCATCACGCCGGCCGCGCCGGCGAGCGCGGAGCCGAGCAGGAAGGTGACCATGATCACGCGGTCGACATCGATGCCCATCATCGATGCCGCCTCCGGATCGACGGAGACGGCGCGCATCGCCTTGCCCGTACGCGTCTTCCAGACGAAGAAAGACAGTGCCAGCATGAGCACGACCGTGGAGAGAATGATGAGGAGCTGGATGTACGAGAAGCGGAAGTTACTCCAGCCGACGGGGTGGTACAGCTCGGCGTTGTGGAACGAGTACGTTGCGTAGGAGCGTGGGTTCGCTTGCCAGAGCAGCACCGCCGTCTGCTGGAGGAAGAAGGAAACGCCGAGCGCGCTGATCAGCGGCGCGATTCGCGGGGCGTTGCGCAGCGGCCGGTATGCGAAGCGCTCGATCGTGACTCCGAGCGCGGCGCACCCGAGCATCGCGGCAGCGAACGCGACAAGCAGTAGCGGGACGAGCGGCATGATCGGCTTGAGCGGCCAGCCCATAGCGTTCAGCACGAAATACCCAATGAACGCGCCGATCATGTAGACGTCGCCGTGGGCGAAGTTGAGGAGCTTGAGAACGCCGTAGACCATCGTGTAGCCGAGCGCGATGAGCGCGTAGAGGCTGCCCGTGGTCAGCCCGTTGATGAGCTCTGCGAAGAAAAAGTGCCAGTTGTAGAAGTCGAACGCGAGGACGGTGCTCATGCGCTCCTTCTTTGGTTAGCGAGCGGCCCGCCGGGAGGCGGGCCGCTCGTTTCCTACACAGATCTTGCAGACGCTACTACGGAGCGACCTGCTTGTACGAACCGTTCGACTGGATCTTGAAGATCGTCACGCCCGACTTCGGCCCGTGGTAGGCATCCGCCGGGTTGTTGAACGCCATGCTGTAGCCGAGGATCGTCGTCGACTGCTTGACCTTCTTCAGCTTGTTGACAACCGCCTGCCGTGCCGTCGTGAGGTTCGAGGACAGGCCAGCCGAGCAGGCCTGGGAGATCGCGACGCCGAGCATCTGAGCCGCAACGAAGCTCGGAGCTCCGAACGGGTCGGTTGCCGACGTGTGACCGTAGGCCGCGATGTAGGCATTGCGGTAACTCTTGTTGATCTTCGTGATGCTCGGCCCGAAGAACGAGAGGTACGCGCCCGGCGTGTTGAACTGCGTCGGGCTGACGCTGCCGTCCGTCGCCATGAAGCCGCCGGTGTAGCCGTCGGTCTTCAACTGCTGGTCGAACGTCTGCGAGTCCGGCGCGTCCTGCGACGGCGCGTAGACGAGCTTGACGTTGTCCGCGACTGCGGTCAACGCGACCGGGGCGATGTCCGTCGCGAAGCCGGTGGAGCCACCCGGGTTCACGTCGGTCTCCTTCACGGACTTGCGGATGACCGTGATCTTGTGCGCCTTGAAGAGCGCCTGAGCATCGTTCGACAGGCCGATGCCGTACGCCTCACCGTCGTCGACGATCATGATCTTGTTGCCCGCCTTGAGGTTCAAGGCCTTGATGATGTAAGGCACGCCGGTGCGGGCCTGCTGTGCGTTCTGCGGAACAACGCGGAAGAAGTCGGTCAGCTTCTTCTGACCCTTCGCGCCGGTGGCCAGCGTGTCGAGCGTGGCCGAGCCGGAGACGTAGCCCATGTGGGCATTGTCGAGGACGACGCCGCCGCCGAGCGTCTCGTTCGAGCCGGCGAAGCCGACCATCCCGAGGATCGACTTGTTGGCGACCATCTGCCGGGCGACGCCCGCCGCGACGTCCGGGTTCAGCTGGCTGTCACCCTCGACGGCAAGGTTCAGCTTGACGCGCTTGAGGCTGGTGGGCACGCCCGGAATCGCCTTGCCGGCATTCCAGCTCTTGATGAACAGCTTGACCCAGTTGCTCTGGTCTTTGCCGAGGAAGCCGGCGCCACCGGTGAGCGGGCCGGCGAAACCGAGCCCGGCCTTCTTGCAGAGCGGCGAGTTCTGAGCGCTCGCCGTCGCCGTGCCGCCGAGCGTCGCCGCGACAACAGCGGCGACAACGCCGGCGGTCACAGCGAGAGCTCCGATTCTCTTCAACATGCAGTGCCCTCCTTTTGGGGACGTACGCGACTTATGACGCCATCACGACCCTAAGGTTTGTGAAGTACGCGACTCTAACTCCCGGCCGGGTGCATTGGAAGGGTAGGTTTGCTCGCGCATGCAGTACTGGATGCAAGCCGACGACGAGGCGCCCGCCACGCCGCTCATGCGTTGTCCCGAGTTCGAGCAGCGCCTGCTCCGGCTCGAGTCGGACGACGTCGAACGTCGTGACGATGACCGCGACGAAGTGCTCTACGTGCTCGACGGCACCGGGCGCGTGACGGTCGGTGGCGAGGCGACGAACCTCGATCCAGGCAACGCCGTCTTTGTCGCGCGCGGGACGACGTGGAGCGTCGACGACGCCGACGGCCTCCGCATCCTCTCGGTACTCGTCGAGGATCCGCTCCCCAGCGGCGCGACCCATGCCGTGATCGGCGCGGGCGAGCGCGGCGTCGCGACGGCCGGCCGCGAGTTCGACCTCTTCGCGCACCCGGACAACGGCTGCCCGTCGGTGACGCAGTTCGTCGGCCACATCCCGACCGGACGCGCACCGGACCACTTCCACCTCTACGACGAGGTCGGCTACATCCTCGCCGGCGAAGGCGCCTTCCACGTCGGCGACGAGAGCGCACCGCTGAGGCCCGGCTCGTGCTTCCACCTGCCGGCGCGGCTCGTCCACTCGCTCGAGAACTTCGGGCCGGGCGAGATGCAGGTGCTCGGCGTCTTCCGGCCGGCCGGCTCGCCCGCCGAGGCGTACTACCCGGACGGATCCGCCGCGGCCGTTCCGGCGGAGTCCCAGGGGATGTCCCAGAGGATGTCGTAGTGCCGCACATCGAGCGCACGGCGAAGGTTCGGTGGGACGGGAACGTCGCCCGCGGCGCCGGGTCGCTCGACGCGACGAGCGGCGCGTTTGCGCAGCTGCCGTTCTCGCTGCCGTCGCGCATCGGCACATCCGGCGGGAAGACGAGCCCCGAGGAGCTGCTCGCTGCAGCGCACGGCGGCTGCATCACGATGTCTCTCGCGGGCGAGCTGAGCGGCGCGGGAACGCCGCCCGGCCATATCCAGACGACCGTGACGATCCACATGGACGAGGTCGAGGGCCAGGGACACCAGATCGTCGGATCCGTCGTCGAGTTCGTCGTTCAGGCGGACGGCGTCGACGACGCTGCGCTGCAGGCGGCGGTGAGCGCTGCGGACGAGGGCTGTCCGTTCTCCGCGCTCCTCAAGCGCGCCGGCGCCACGGTCGACGTCTCCGCCTGCCTGGCGTGAACCTGCTCGATCTCGCGGCGCGCCGGCGGACGCACAAAACGTTCGGGCCGGATCCGGTGCCGCGCGAGATGCTGCTCGAGATCCTCGCGGCCGCGCGTTTCGCGCCGACGCACCACATGACCGAGCCGTGGCGCTTTCGCGTGCTCGGTCCCGAGACGCTCGCCGCACTGAAGGAGATCGCGGGAGAGAAGGAGGCCGCGAAGCTCGACCGCGCACCGACGCTCGTCGTCGCAACCGCCGTGCTCACCGGCGACCTCGTCGCCGACGAGGAGGACGTCTGCGCGACGGCAGCCGCGATCGAGCTCGTCCTCCTCGCCGCGACCGAGCGGGGGCTCGCGACGTACTGGCGCACGCCGCAGGTGCTTCGCACGCCGCCGGGCCGCGCCGCCGTCGGGATCCCGGCCGGGGAGCGCTTCCTCGGGCTGCTCCACTTCGGCACGCCTGCGCGCGAGCCGGCACCGCGCGAGCGGCAGCCGGTCGAGAGCTTCGTCGAGTTCCTGAGCTAGTGACCTGAGTTATTGATTCGCTGGCAGTAGGAGGCGAGGCTGTCGAGGATCTCGTCTGCGGTCTTGTGCCAGACGAACGGCTGCGGGTTGTCGTTCCAGTTGGTGATCCAGCTGCGGATCGAGGCGACGAGGTCACG
>DATKRA010000018.1:0-4514 GCA_035532455.1 Gaiellaceae bacterium
CCACTTCGCCGTCGGATTGACATCGGGACTCGCTACCTGCTCGTCGGCGAGACCGACGTCGCCGAGGCGCGCGGATCGTGGCCCGCGCTCGTCAAACTCGGCCGCTCGTAACGCCGGTAGCACCGGCATGCGCTCGGCATACAACAGCGGCTACGTTATTCTAGTTTTCAGCAGTTAAATGAAATAAGGCGTGCTACTGTTGGGGGCAACTTCAACAAGACACCATGCCGATTACGAGATCGACAAGAGCGGGAGCTTACGTCCGGCAGCCGGGCGGATTCGACGCGTTCGTCCCGAAGCCGCTGCCGCCCGACCCGCCGCTCGATATGGCGAGGCTTGTTCCACTTCTCTCGCGTGCGGACCAGGCGGTGGGCAGGCTCGACGGCGAGATCCGCAACATGCCGAACCCTGATCTTTTCGTCGCCATGTACGTCCGCCGAGAAGCCGTCTTCAGCTCGCAGATCGAGGGAACTCAGAGCACGCTCGACGACCTCCTCGCCGTCGAACTGCGACCTCGGGTGGCGGAGATTGCACGCGACGTCGATGAGATCGTCAACTACGTCGCGGCGATGAACCACGGGTTACAACGGCTGTCTGAGCTGCCCCTTTCGCTCCGGCTCATCCGGGAGATCCACGGCGAGCTGCTTCGGGGAGTCCGCGGAGCGAACAAGCAGCCGGGCGAGTTCCGGCGCGACCAGAACTTCGTTGCGCCTGTAGGTGTCCGCGAGATCCAGGACGCCACGTTCGTTCCGCCGGCGGTGTCCGACATGCATCGCGCACTCGACAGCTTTGAACGATTCCTGCACGAGTCGGAGATGCCGGCGCTCCTTCAAGCGGGGGTGGCCCATGCGCAGTTCGAGACGATTCATCCCTTCATGGATGGAAACGGCCGGGTTGGACGCCTGCTGATCACCTTTCTGCTCGTCCATCGCGGCGTCCTCCATCGGCCGCTGCTCTACCTCAGCCTCTACCTCAAACGCCATCGTCTCGACTACTACGACGCCCTCACTGCGGTGCGTCACGAGGGTGATTGGGAGTCGTGGCTGCTGTTCTTCGTGCGGGGAGTTGCGGAGACGGCCGAGGAGGCGTCGCTCACGGCTCGTGCGATCGTGGCCCTACGAGAAGAGCAGCGGCTCCGAATTCTCGATGATCGGGCGCCTACCAACGCGCTCCGGCTGCTCGACCTCCTGTACGCGAGGCCCATGGTCGACGTGACTCTCGTCAGCGACGAGCTCGACATCAGCTTCGCCACTGCGAACAAGCTTGTCGAGCAACTCGAGCGCCTGGGCTTCGTGGCGGAGATCACCGGAAGAAAGCGAAGTCGCATCTTCCGATTCGATCCCTACCTGCGGCTCTTCGAAGGCGACGAGGGCGAGCGCTCTCCCGCCGGCGAGCTTCAGGAGACAGAGGCCGGTTGAAGGCCCGAGCCACGTTCAGGGCGAGAGGTAGCGCCCGAACCACTCGAGGATCGCTTCGAACCGCATCACGCGGTGCACGGGCGAGCCTGAGCGTGAGAGCTCGTGGCTCTCGGCGGGGAAGCGCAGCAGCTCGACGTCCTTGTCCATGACGCGCAGGAGGTTGAAGAGCAGCTCTCCCTGCTCGATGTTGCAGCGGAGGTCGTTCTCGGAGTGGACGACGAGGACCGGCGTCTCGATGTCCTGCGCGTACGTCGCCGGTGACATCCGCAGGTACGCGTCCACGTTGTCCCACATCTCGCCGCCGAACTGGCTCTTGAAGATCCAGCCGACGTCGCTCGAGCCGTACATGCTCGTGAGGCTGTTGACCGCGCGCTCCGAGAGCGCCGCCTTGAACCGGTTCGTGTGGCCGATGATCCACGACGTCATGTAGCCGCCGTACGAGCCGCCGAGCACGCCGAGCCGGTCGGCGTCGAGGAACGGGAACTTCTCGAGCGCGGTGTCGACGACGCCCATCAGATCCTCGTAGTCAAACCCGCCCCAGCCGCTGCCGCCGCCGTCGATCGGCCCGCGGATCGCGCGTGCCCACGCCTCTGTATGGCCCGAGCCGCCGCGCGGGTTGGAGAAGAGGACGGCGTAGCCCGCGCCGGCGTAGACCTGCACCTCGTCGAAGAAGCCGGTGCCGTACTGCCCGAACGGGCCGCCGTGGATCGTGAGCAGGGTCGGATAGCTCTTGCCCTCCTCGAAGCCGGCCGGGCGGACGAGCCAGGCATCGACCTCGCTGCCGTCGGCAGAGATCGCGGTGAACCGCTCGGGCTCGGCGAGCTCGCAGCCGGCGACGAAGGTGTCGGCGACGTTCGTGAGGCGCTGGTCATTCCCGATGAAGAGCTCGTCGGGGCGCGTGTGCGTGCTCGCCGTGTACGCGAGGACGCCGGCGCCGACGTCGTAGAGGCCGATAGAGCGCTCTCCGCCCGCTAGGAGCTCGGGCTCGCCGGAGCCGTCGGGCGGAACGGCGTAGAGGTGGTCGTTGCCGCCGTCCTCGACGCCGAAGACGATCCGGTCGCCGTCCCAGAGCGGCTCGCGGACTGCCGGATACGGCTCGCAGTTCCGGTCGAGCGACGCGGTGAGGACGCGGCGCCCGCCGCCCCCTGACGCCATGACAGCGACCTGGCCGTGATGTGGAGACGTCGCGTCGTACGGGGTGTGGTAGTACGCGATGAGCGAGCCGTCCGGCGAGAACGACGGGCGGGTGCCCGTCTCGTCCTCCGCGGTCAGCCGTCGCGGCTCGGCGCCGTCGGAATCGACGTCGAGCACGTAGACCGCCTCGCGGAGGTCGACGTCCCAGCGCTCGCCGCGCATCGAGCTGAACGCGATCTGCTTGCCGTCGGGCGACCACGCGGGCGCCTCGTTCTCGCAGTCGCCGTCGGTGAGCTGCCGCTCGTCGCCACTGTCGAGCCCGACGACGAAGAGGTGGCTGCGGCGGTCGCCGACCCAGCCGACGCTGTCGAGCTTGTAGAAGACGCGCGTGAAGCGGCGCGGCGCGCGCTTTCGGTCGTCTTCCTCCTCGTACGCGGCGTCGCGGACGCGGCGCGCGAAGGCGATGCGCGTCGAGTCGGGCGACCAGGCAATCGTCTCGATCGACTCGTTGCCGTCGGTGAGCCGGCGCGCCTCGCCGCCGTCCGCCGGCATGACGTACAGCTGCGCCTTCGCGGTCTTCTCCTCGCCGTCGCGATCGGAGGTGAACGCGAGCCAGCGGCCGTCGGGAGACCAGCGCGGCGAGGTGTCCCGGCGCTCGCCCGACGTGAACAAGCGCGAGGCCTCGGAGCCGTCGGACGGCACGACCCAGATCGCGCTGCGGTACGCGCTCTCCTCGCGATCCATGGACGTGACGACGTACGCGATCAGCCGCCCGTCGGGAGACAGGCGAGGGTCGTCCGCGCTCGTGAGCGCGTAGACATCCTCGGGCCGCATCACCCATATCCTGTCGTAAAACGCGGGCGTGGCGAAACTGGTCAGACGCGCGAGCCTTAGGAGCTCGTGGGCTTAGGCCCGTGGGGGTTCGACTCCCTCCGCCCGCACCTCATCCGATTGGCCGATGGTCAACTCGCACCGGCCCCGAGACGATCGGTCCGGGTGAAGGTGCGCGAGATGATCCGGCTTCTCGAGGAAGATGGATGGGTCATAGCGACGATCCGCGGGAGCCACCGGCAGTTCACGCATCCGGCAAAGCCTGGGCGAGTCATGCTCGCCGGCAAGCCATCCACCGATTTGCACCCGAAGACTCGTGCGAGCATCCTTCGGCAGACAGGATTGAGACCGTGACCGACTTCGTCGAGCTTGCCGCCCGTTACCTCGTTCTGATCGAAGGTGGGCCGCCCTCGAACTATTCCGCCTGGTCTCCGGATCTGCCGGGCTGTGCGGCGACGGGGGAGACGATCGACGAGACCGAGCGGGAAATGCGTGCGGCGATCGAATTGCACCTCGAGGGTCTCGCGCGCGACGCCGCGGTGATTCCGGAGCCATCCGGCCCGGGCGTCTACGTCGAGCGGACGACCCGAACCGCCGCGTAGCTCATTGCCGAGCGCCGTAGTGCGTCGCGTACGCGACGACGGCCCCATCGCGAGTGGAACGGCTCTCCCTCGCAATTGGGTTCCCTGCTTGAATGAGTTGCATGTCGATGACGCTCGAGGAGCTGCCGGACAATCGCGTCCGCCTCACGGTTCAGGTGCCGTCCCACGACGTCCACCACGCCGTCGAGCACGCGGCCGAGGATCTCTCCGCCTCCGTCAAGATCCCCGGCTTCCGCAAGGGCAAGGTGCCCCGGCAGGTGCTGCTGCAGCGCGTCGGCCAGGAGCGGCTCATGGCCGAAGCGGTCGAGAGCCACATCGGCGGCTGGTTCTGGAACGCCGCCGCGCGCACCCGGCTCCGCCCGGTCGCGCAGCCGGAGTACGACTTCGAGCTTCCCGGCTCCGCCGACGAGGACTGGCAGTTCACCGCGACCGTCGCGGTGCAGGCGAAGCCCGAGGTCGCCGACTGGACGCAGCTCGAGGTCGGACGCGAGGAGATGGACGTTCCCGAGGAGCTGATCCAGGCCGAGGT
>DATKRA010000019.1:0-31026 GCA_035532455.1 Gaiellaceae bacterium
GTCAAGGGCGACTGGGCCTACGCGCGCGGCATCACCGACGACAAGGGCCAGCTCTTCATCATGCTCAAGGCCGCGCAGCGCCTCGTCGAGGCGAACGCGCTGCCGGTCAATCTCCGCTTCGCGTTCGACGGCGAGGAGGAGATCGGAGGCACGACGGTCGTCGACTGGATCGAGCAGGACGAGCGCGGCGCCGACGCCGGCGTCATCTTCGACGGCGGGATGGTCCGCATCGACGTTCCGGCGTTCAGCCTCGCGACGCGGGGGCTGATCGGGTTCGACCTCAAGGTCACCACCGGCGAGCGCGATCTCCACTCGGGGATGTACGGCGGCGCGGCGCTCAACGCGATCCACGTCCTCATGCGCTGCCTCTCGGCGGTGCTCGCGGGAGAGAACGGCCTGCTGCCCGAGCCGCTGCGCGAGGGGATCGTCGCACCGACCCCTGAGGAGCTGACGGACTGGGACGCGCTGCCGAGCGGGGCGGAGGAGCTCGAGCACGCGGGCGCGCGGCCGCTCGACGCAGACGCGGCGGAGCAGTTCAACGTCCGCACGCTCGCCGAGCCGTCCGCCGACGTGAACGGATTTATCGGCGGCAAGCCCGGCGTGCGCAACACGACGCTCTCCGTCCACGCCGCCGGAGAGGTGACGATCCGCCTCGCGCCGGGCCAGAAGGTGGACGTGATCGGCGCCGCGGCCGAGAAGCTCATGCGCGACGCCGCCCCCGCGGGCGCCGACGTCGAGATCGTCTGGAAGGGCGTCCCGGCCGGCCTCATGCGTCCCGACGCGCCGCCGATCCAGCTCTGCGCGGACGCGTTCGAGCAGGTGCTCGGCGTGCGGCCGCTGCTCGTCCGCTCGGGCGGGACGCTCCCCATCGTCCCGGCGCTCGAGGCGAAGGGGATCCCGACGATCATCACCGGCTTCGGCCTGCCCGAGTCGAGCGTCCACTCGCCGAACGAGAAGTTCCTCTACCGGTACTTCGACCAGGGCATCGACACCGCCGCCGCGGTGTACACCGCGCTCGGCAAGCTCTAGCTATCGGAACGGCCTGGAAACAGGGAGCGGCGGTCCGGAGAGAGGGTTGGCTCGCGCAGGCGAGCCGCACCCCCTTCGTTTCCCGTGCGGCCGTCGAGCGGCGGCCTAGAACCTGTTAGCGGCGAAACGGCGCGGGGCAGGCGTCGATCTTCGGGATCGAGAAGCGCGCGATCGTGCCGAACCCCTCCGCCGGCTTGCATGCCTGCGCGACGCCGGCGTCGCAGGCGACCGAGAGGAAGATGAAGGCGTCCTCGATCGAGAAGCCGTGCTGGTCGACGAGCAGGCGCGCCGCTTCCTCCGAGACGAGCTGAAGCGCCTCGCCGTACTCCGGCGCCGTCGCGTGCGGGAGCCAGCGGTCGGCGAGCTCCGTCACCGGCCATGTCGCCTGCTTGGCTTTCAGCAGGCCAAAGCGGATGTCGACCTCGCCGGCGATCTCAACGCCGGTGAAGCAGATCTCGCCGTCGCCCATCGCGGCGTGCATGTCGCCGACCGCGAACATCCCACCGGGCTGGCGGACGGGGAAGAAGATCTTCGCGCCCTTCCCGTGCCAGTGGTCGTCGAGGTTGCCGCCGTGTACGCCGGCGAGCCCGGTCGACATCGTCTCCCCGCCGGTCGCGACGCCGACGACGCCGACCATCGGCATCGCCGGGAACGAGATGCGGTCGTTCATCTTCACCATCCCGTCCCTCACCTCGAACACGCGCGTCAGCGGCGCCTTCACGCCGCCGATCAGCTGGCCGAAGCCGGGGATGAGCGTCGCGACGCCCCACTCGATCGGGCGCACGTCGAGGATCTCGGCGATCAGGGAGTCGCCCGGCTCCGCGCCCTCCACCGCGACCGGCCCGGTGGCGGAGTTGATGCGGGAGAGGTCGATCTCCGTGACGAGGTCGTCCTCGGTGCGGATCTGACCGGTGAAGCAGTCGTTCGTCTCGAAAGTCACGACGTCGCCCGGCCGGACCTCGAGCACCGGCTCGAGCTCCGGGCCGAAGGACCAGATGACCTGATCGCGGGTCAGGCGGTGGTGCGTCATCGGCTCAGTCCCATGGTGGCGGGTTGTGGGTCCAGCGGCCGCCGAGCATCGTCGCGACGACCTGCACCTCGCGCAGCTCCTCCGGCTCGCACGCGAGCGGGTCGCGGTCGAGGACGACGAGGTCGGCGTAGCGCCCCGGGAGGAGCGTGCCGCGCGTGCGCTCGTCGTGCGAGAGCCAGGCGGGCGCGACGCACGTCGCGTGGAGCGCCTGCTCGAGGGTGACGCGCTGATCCTCGCGCCAGTGGTCGAGGACTCCGGCGACGACGCCCTTCCAGGGGTCGAGCTCCTCGACGGGCGCGTCGGAGCCGTTCGCGACGACGGCTCCCGAGTCGACGAGCGAGCGGAACGAGTACGTGCCGTCGAGGCGGTCGGCCCAGAAGCGCTTCGCGAGCCCCTCGTCGGAGGGCGCGTGGGAGAACTGCGCCGACACCGCGATGCCGAGCTCCGCGAAGCGCGGGACGTCGGCGGGGTCGAGGCACTGCGCGTGCTCGATCCGCTGCCGCAGGCCGGCGGCGCGCCACGCGTCCTGCGAGCGCTCGAACGCGTCGAGCGCGGCGGTGTTCGCGGCGTCGCCGATCGCGTGGACTCCGACCGGCCAGCCGGCGGCGGCGCCCTCGCGCACGATCTCCTCGAGCTCTTCGCCGGTCGTGATCACGACGCCGCTGCCGTCTGACATCCAGGCAGTCTGCGAGCCGAGCGTCCCGTCCATGAACGTCTTGAGGTAGCCGAGCCGGAGGAGGGGAGAGCCGGCGCCGCTGCGCAAGCCGAGCTCACGCAGTTGTGGGATCCGGTCGGCCGGCGTCGACTGCCAGACCCGGAGCGGGAGGCTGCCGCTCTGCTCGAGCCGCTGCCAGAGCCCGAACGCGCCGAGCCAACCGTCCTTGTCGTGGAGCGCGGTGACGCCGCGCGACGCCGCGACGCGCACACCCTCGCGCATCGCGGCGAGGTACTCGTCGTCGGGCGTCTCGACGTACCGCGCCTTGAACTGCCACGCGGACTCCTCGTAGAGGACGCCGGTCGGCTCGCCCGCCTCGTCGCGGACGACGACACCGCCGTCCACCTCGAGGTCGCCGCCCGCGAGCGCGAGCGCGACAGAGTTGAGCCAGAGCCCGTGGTAGTCCTTCGAGATCAGCACCGCCGGCCGGTCGGAGACGACCTCGTCGAGAGCGGCTGCGGTGGGCGGCCCGTCGGGCCACTCGGCGTCGCGCCAGCCCTGCCCGCGCAGCCACGCGCCGTCGCGCGGGTGGGCACGCACGCGGTCGAGTGCCTCGGCGAGCGAGGCGCAGCCGTCGAGCCGCACGTCTCGCTGCGAGAGCGCCCACGTCGGGAAGTGGACATGCGAGTCGGTGAAGCCGGGGAGGACGCAGCGGCCGCCGAGGTCGACCGTGTCCGGGCTCGGCAGCGAGGTCTCGTGCACGCCGACGCCGCCCGCGATCCGGTCGCCGGCGATCCACAGCGCGGCGACGGTCGGCAGCGACGGGTCGAGCGTGCGAATCGTCCCGTTCCGGAGGATCACGCACGCGAGGGTAGTGACACCAGCAGGAGGGCCGCGGGGCGGCCCTCCTGCGGCTGCGACTCCAGTCTCGGCTAGCGCGTGACGCGCAGCACGAGGTGGTTGTCGTCGGGCGCCTGCTTGACCATCGTGATGTGGTAAACGCCCGGCTTCGTGATCTTCAGGGACTTGCCGACGGGCAGGTGTGCGTGGTAGCCGGCCGGGCCCTTGAAGATCATCGCGGCCTCGTCGATGTTCCGGACGAGCGCGATGCCCTTGACGCTAGCGGTCTTGGCGTAGCCCTTGCCTGCCGCGAACCAATGGCAGCCGGGGTCGTGCATGACGATCGTGAGCTTCGTCGTCTTGACCGCGTGGTGCTTCGAAGCCGGCGCCGCCGCGGCCGAGACGGCGAGGGCTGCTGCAGCTGCGATGATGACGATCGAGGTGAGGATGCGCTTCATGACGACTCCTTGGTCTTCGTTGATCCGTTGACAGGAGAGTCGCGCACGACCCCGTAACGGCGCCATTTCACGCCCGTCACAGCTCCGTTACAACTCAGGACGCGTCGGGCAAGGCGAACATGTAGCCGAGACCGGGCCGAGTCACGATGTAGCGCGGCTGTGAGGGATCGTCGGCGAGCTTCTGCCGCAACCGCCAGAGCGAGACGCGGAGGATCTCGTCCTCGCCCTTGTACGCCGGGCCCCAGACGCGCGTGAGGAGCTCGTCGCGGTCGAGGAGGACGCCGGCGTTCTCGGCGAGGCAGAGGAGCAGGCGGTACTCGGTCGGCGAGAGGCGCACCTCCTGGCCGGCGAGCGTGACTCGCTTGCTCGGGAGGTCGATCTGGAGGTCGCCGATCGCGATCGTCTGCGGCTGCGACTCGGCGGGCTCGTTGCCACGGGCGCGCCGCAGCACCGCCTCGACCCGCGCGAGCAGCTCCTGCGCCGAGAACGGCTTCGTGACGTAGTCGTCGGCGCCGAGTCGCAGTCCGCGCACCTTGTCGTCCTCCTCGCCCTTGGCGGTCAGCATGATGACCGGGCAGCTCGAATGGTCGCGGACGCGGCGCAGCACCTCGAGGCCGTCGATCCCGGGGAGCATCACGTCGAGGACGACGAGATCCGGCTCACCGGCGGCGAGAAGCTCGAGCGCCTCCTCTCCGCTTTCGGCGGTCTCGACGCGGTAGCCGGCCGTCTCGAGGTTGAAGCGGATCACCTCGCGGTAGCGCGGCTCGTCGTCCACCGCGAGGACTCGTTCGCCGCTCATCGCTGCGGATTTCCTCCCACGGGCTCGGTAGGTTGGGCGGATATGCGCCCGCTTGTCGCGGCCGACACTACCCCGATGCATCGGAACCCGCTGGTGCTCTGGCGCCGCCTGACGCTCTGGCCGCGGCTCGCGATCGGCGTGACGCTCGGCTTCCTCGCGCTCTTCGCGGGATTCAGCCTGCTCGGGATCAGGGCCGTCGATGCCAGCACGACTCGCATCCTGCACGAACGGCTGGCCATCACCCGCGAGCTCGCCGAGGATTTCGACGGTCTGCTCGAGCATCGCTTTGCGAATCTCGCGGCGTTCGACCCCCGGCCGGCCTCGCCGGCGACCGAGCGGCGACTGCTGGCCGAGATCTTCCACGCCAGCGGCGGCGGGTTCACGGCGGTCGTCATCACGGACGGGCACGGCCGGATCCTCGGCTCCCTCGGGAGCGCTGCGCGAAGCGATGTCGCGCGGGCGGGCCCGGTGTTCGCGGCGCGGGCGCTTCGAGCGGGGCGGGCGATCTCGGCGCCGTTCCGCGACCCGCGCGGGGTCCCGGTCGTAGCTCTTGCCGTTCGGCTGAGCCCGCGGCGAGTTGCGCTGGGCACACTCGACCTCGCGGCTCCGGAGGTACTCGAGCGGCTCGACGCGGCGCGCCGCCTCGGCGCGACCGGTCACGCGGAGCTCGTCGGCCCGGGCGGCATCGCCCTCGCGTCGACAGAGCCCGGCCCACCGCTCCGTCCGGGCGAGCATCTCGCCTTCTACCGGCACATGCTGCGGGCGCGCCGGCCGGGGATCGAGAACGTCGAGCCGACTCCTGACGCCAGCGAGGCACCAGGGCTCGGCGGGCAGGAGCACACGATGGCGTTCGTCCGGCTGCGCCAGGCGCCGTGGGGCGTCGCTCTCGGCGGGACGACCGCCGAGACGTATGCGCCGGCGCAGCGCCTGCGCCGGACGCTGATGCTCGCCGGCGGCGGCGCGCTCGCGGCGCTCTGGCTGCTGACGCTCGTGGGCGCCCGGCTCCTCGTCCGGCCCGTCCGCGACCTGACGCGGGCCGCGGAGGAGATGGCCTCGGGCGACCTCGAGCAGCCTGTTCGCGTCACCGAGGGCGGCGAGATCGGCGTCCTCGCCGAGAGCCTCGAGACGATGCGCTCCCAGCTCAAGGGATCGCTCGAGACGGTGCGGCGCTGGGGCGAGGAGCTCGAGCTGAAGGTCGCGGACCGCACGGTCGAGCTCAACGCCCGCAACCGGCAGCTTGCGGCGGTCGGCGCGATCATGCGCGCGGCCGACGAGGCGCACGACCTCGACGGCGTCCTCCATCGCTGTGTCGAGGTCGTGCTCGAGCAGACGTCGGTCGACGCGGCGGTGGTGGAGCTGCGCGACGCGAGCCTCGTCGCGAGCGCGGTCCGCGACGGCGGCGATGCCGTGGACGACGCGTGGAGCGAGACGCTGCCGCTCCGCGGGCACGGCGGCCGGCTCGGCGAGCTCACGGTCTCGCGCCGGAGGGGCGTGGCTCCCGATCCCGAGGAGCAGGCGATCCTCGTCGCCATGTCCGAGCAGATCGCGCTCGCCGTCGAGAGCGCGCGCCTCGCCACGGAGCTCCGGCGACTTGAGGCGCAGCACGAGGTGCAGCGCGTCCGCAGCGAGCTCATCTCGGCGGTCTCGCATGAGCTGCGCACGCCGCTCGGCTTCATCAAGAGCTACGCGACGACGCTCCTCCGCGACGATGCCCCGATCGAGGACACGACGCGCCGGCACTTCCTCGAGATCATCGACGAGGAGACCGACAAGCTCGGCCGCATGATCGACGACCTGCTCGACGCGAGCCGCCTCCAGGCGGGCCGGCTCCCGATCGAGCGGGAGCCGCTCTCGCTGACGGAGCTCGTGGAGCGAGTCGTCGAGAAGGTGCGCCCGGGACTCGAGGGCGCCGGCCACCCCGTCGCCCTGCGGCTCCCCGCTGATGCGGTTCCCGTGCTCGCCGACGCGCGTCGCATCGAGCAGGTGCTCGACAATCTGCTCGAGAACGCATCCCGCTACTCCGAGCCCGATTCCCCGATCGAGGTGGGGCTCGTCGCCGAGGAGGGGGAGGCTCTCGTGAGCATCCGCGACCAGGGGGACGGGCTCGCGCCGGGAGAGCTCGACCAGATCTTCCAGCCGTTCTTCCGCGGCCGCAGCGCGTCGGCGAGCAGGCATCGCGGCGCGGGGCTCGGCCTCGCGATCTGCCGCGGCATCGTCGAGGCGCACGGCGGGCGCGTTTGGGGCGAGAGCGGGCGCGACCGCACGACGACGTTCCTCGTCGCGCTGCCGCTCGCCTGACCGTCCCCACGAGGCGTACGCTCGTCCAAACAGACGAGGAGGCGTGTCATGTTTGACCATGTCGGCGTCAACGTCCGCGACTTCGCCGCGAGCCGGGCGTTCTACCGCCGCGCTCTCGAGCCGCTCGGAATTCACGAGACGGCTGCGTACGAGGAGTGGAAGGCGGCCGCGTTCGGGCCGGAGGGGAAGTACGCGTTCTGGATTGCGGAGCGCGAGCCGTTCGGCACCGGGACGCACATCGCGTTCACATGCGCCGACCGCGCGACGGTGGACGCCTTCCACGCCGCGGCGCTCGCAGCCGGTGGGAAGGACAACGGCGCGCCGGGCATCCGCGAGCACTACCACCCGACGTACTACGCCGCGTTCGTCCACGACCCCGACGGCAACAACGTCGAGGCCGTCTGCCATAAGGCCGCGTAAGTCGGCACGAAGCGTCGACGGTCCGGTCACGGCTTCGGACGTAGCGTTTCGGCGGTGGCTGGATCGTCCGCCGACTCGTCTACTCTCCTCGGGGAGAGAAGGGAGCAGGACTTGGACGAGCAGGCCTTCGAGCAGATCGACGTCGCGATGCTCTACATCGAACAGGCTCGCGAGCGCACCGAGCGCGCGACCGCGGAGATGCGGAAGCTTGGCGCTGACGAGCACCTGATCGAGGCGATGGAGCGCGCGCGGGAGGAGCTCAGCGACGTCGCCCGCCGGCTCCGCCAGGGCACCTTCTTCGCGGTTCCCAAGGAACAGCTGACGCTCTAGCGAAAGTGGTGCCGTCCGAGGACGAGATTCGGCGCCGGCTTGCCGAGTTCGCCGCACGCTGGGGTGGCTACGACGGGTCCGAGGTCGCCGAGGCGCAGACGTTCCTCAACCAGCTGCTCGAGTGCTACGGCGTCGACCGGCAGGCGGCGGGCGCGCGCTTCGAGGACACGAGCGCCGGCGGCTTCATGGACATGTTCTGGCCCGGCGTCTGCATCGTCGAGATGAAGCGGCCGCGCGAGGTCGACAAGCTTCCCTCCCATCGGAAGCAGGCGCTCGATTACTGGCAGCGATCGGGAACGCCGAAATCGCCGGCCCCGCGCTGGGTCGTGCTTTGCGCGTTCCACCGCTTCGAGGTCTGGGAGCCGGGCGCCGTCTACACCGAGCCGCGGGCGATCGTCGACCTCATCGACCTGCCCGACCGGCTCGACGTCCTCAACTTTCTCGCCGGACGCAACCCCGTCTTCGAGGGTGCGAGCGTCGATGTCACGCGCGAAGCGGTCGTCCTCGTCACCGAGCTCTACCAGCGGCTGCAGGATCGCGAGGCGGCTGATCTGCATGTGCTGCGCGACTTCGTTCTCCAGTCGGTGTGGGCGATGTTCGCCGAGGACATCCACATGCTTCCGTCGCACGTCTTCACGCGCGTCGCGCAGGAGCTCGCGGAGGATCCGTCGCGGTCGAGCGCAGACGATCTCGGCCGCCTCTTCGAGATCCTCGCGACGAAAGGGCCGCGGCCCGAGTACGGGCTGTACGAGGGAGTGCCGTACGCGAACGGCTCGCTTTTCACGCGGCCGGCGCGCGTTCATCTCGAGCCAGAGGAGGTCGCACTGCTCGTGCGCGCTGCGGCCGACTTCAACTGGCGCAAGGTCGAGCCGGCGATCTTCGGCGGGCTGCTGCAAGGAGCGCTCGGCAAGGAGCGGCAGTGGGCGCTTGGCGCGCACTACACGCACGAGGCCGACATCCTGAAGATCGTCCTCCCGACGGTCGTCGAGCCGTGGCGCGAGCGGATCGCCGCCTGCCGCACGCTCGCCGACGTCCAGCAGGCACAGCACGACCTCATGCACTACGTCGTGCTCGACCCGGCGTGCGGTTCGGGCAACTTCCTCTACGTCGCGTACCGCGAGTTGCGCCGGATCGAGGCGGAGCTTCGCCGCCGCGAGTCCGACATGCGCCGCGGCGCGGGCGTGCGTGCGCAACAGTCGCTCGCCGTCTACTTCCCGCTCTCGAACATGAAGGGGATCGAGCTCGACCCCTTCGCGGTGCAGCTCGCGCGCGTGACGCTGTGGATGGGACACAAGCTCGCGGTCGACGAGCTCGATCTCGAGGAGACCGTGCTGCCGCTCACCGATCTCTCCGGGATCCGCCGCGGCGACGCGCTCAAGCTCGAATGGCCGCGCGCCGACGCGATCATCGGCAACCCGCCGTACCACGGAGATCGTCGGCTGCGTGGCGAGCTCGGCGACGAGTACGTCGAATGGTTGAAGAAGGAGTTCAAAGTCGGCGTCAAGGACTACTGCGTCTACTGGTTCCGGAAGGCGCACGATCGGCTCGATGCGGGAGGTCGCGCTGGCCTTGTCGGGACGAACTCGATCAGCCAGAACCGCGCTCGCGGCGCGAGCCTCGAATACATCGTCGCGAACGGTGGTGTCATCACAAGCGCGGTTTCGACGGAGCCATGGTCCGGCGAGGCAGCCGTTCATGTTTCAGTTGTCAACTGGGTCAAGGAGCCAGCGGTTGCGCCGCGCTCCGTCGTGCTTGACGGTGTGAATGTGCCGGAGATCAACACGTCACTTCGAGCCGGCGAGGACGAGATCGTAGGTCGACTGCGCCCGAATATCGGCGTCGCCTATCAGGGCATGCTGCCGGGTGCCGACTACATAGTCGACGAACAGACAGCGAGCGAACTACTAGCGAAGGCTCCGCCGCCGAGCTACAGCGAGGTCGTTCGCCCCTACTTGACCGGCGAAGATCTGACGCAGCGGCCCGACCAGAGTCCGTCTCGGCACGTCGCGTACTTCGCTAATTGGCCGCTTGAGCGAGCGGCGACTTACCCAGAAGCACTGTCGATCGTTCGCGCGCAGGCGAAAGAAGCACGAGAGTCGAGTCGCTCATATTCACGCAATCCCCAGTGGTGGCAGTTCTTATGGCCACGGCCTGTCTTCTTGGAAAGAATCGCCGGGTTTGACCGGTACATGGCGGGAACCGTGACAGGGCGCCGCCTCTTCTTCGTCTGGTGCGATCTTGCAGTCGTCTCCAGCAACCTGACGAACGTCTTCGCGCTCCAAGACGACTTCCAGATCGGGGTTCTGTCGTCGGCGCTACATGAGCGGTGGGCGCGCGCTCAGTCGTCCACCTTCGGGGATGCCCTGCGCTACACCCCGAGTTCCGCTTTCGAGACCTTCCCGTTCCCGCAGCCGGTTGATAAGGATCCTGTCGCCGAGGCCGCGCGCCGCGTGATCGCGCGCCGCTCCGAGATCTGCCTCGACCGGCAGATCGGCCTGACCCAGCTCTACAACGAGGTCGACGACGGCGCGTACCGCGACCTCAAGGAGCTCCACGTCGCGCTCGACGAAGCCGTCGCGGCCGCGTACGGCTGGCCGGCGTCCGCGGCGCACGATCCGCAGGAGTCGAACCGCCTCCTCCTCGAGCTGAACCGCGAGATCGCGGCCGGCCGTGTGGCATACGATCCCTTCTGATGGCCTGGGACGTTCTCACCGACGAGCAGCGCGAGCTCCGCGACCTCGTGCGCCGGCTCGCGCGCGAGCGGATCGCGCCGCGCGCGGCCGAGATCGACGAGACGCACGAGTTCCCGTGGGACGTCGTCGAGCTTTTCCGCGAGAACGACATCTTCGGCTTGTTCTTCGACGAGCAGTACGGCGGCTTGGGCACCGGCACGCTCCTCTCGCTCATCGCGATCGAGGAGGTGGGGAAGGTCTGCGGGACGTCGGCGCTCATCCTCGCGGTGCAGGAGCTCGGCTCGCTCGGCCTCAAGATCGCCGGCTCCGAAGAGCAGAAGGCGACGTACCTGCCGAAGTTCGCGAGCGGGGAGTGGCTGCCCGCGTACGCCCTGACGGAGTCGGGCTCCGGCTCCGACAGCGCCGCGATGCGCACCACGGCGCGCCGCGAGGGCGACGAGTACGTCCTCGACGGCTCGAAGCGGTTCATCACGAACGCCGGCGTCGCCAACCTCTACACCGTCTTCGCAAAGACCGACCCGGAGCAGGGCCACTCCGGTATCTCCGCCTTCGTCGTCGAGGCCGACACGCCCGGCTTCGCCGTCGCGCGGCTCGAGCCGAAGATGGGCATCTCCGGCTCCACGACCGGCGAGCTCACCTTCGACGGCGTACGCATTCCCGCCGCGAGCCTGCTCGGCGAGGAAGGCGACGGCTTCAAGATCGCGATGCGGATCCTCGACCGCTCCCGCCCCGGCGTCGCCGCGCAGGCGCTCGGCATCGCGCAGGGCGCGACCGACTACGCGCTCGAGTACGCGAAGACGCGCGAGACGATGGGGAAGCCGATCGCGCAGCACCAGCTCATCCAGGCGAAGCTCGCCGACATGGAGACGGAGTGCGAGGCCGCGCGCGGGCTCCTCTACCGCTACGGGCGCATGGCCGACGAGGGCGTCGACGGACCGGAGCTGACGAAGGCGTCGGCGATGGCGAAGCTCAAGTGCGGCGACGTCGCGATGTACGCGACGACCGAGGCCGTCCAGATCCTCGGCGGCTACGGCTACATCAAGGAGTATCCCGTCGAGCGCTTCATGCGCGACGCGAAGATCACGCAGATCTACGAAGGCACGCAGGAAGTGCAGCGCCTCGTGATCGCTCGCGAGATGGCGCGCGAGTCTCGCGCGTTCCTCCTCGCAGGTGTCTGAGCTCTGGCGCCCGAGCGAGCACGAGCCGCTCGCGGGCGAGGAGTGGAGCGAGGCGCGCGCCGAGGCGGCGATCGCGGCGATCGTCGCGGACGCCGAGGCGGCGTTCGACGGCGCGCGCTGGCCGGTCCACCCTGCCGACGGAGAAGACGACGGCCCGCTCTCTCTATACCTCGGCGCGGCGGGCGCGATCTGGGCGCTGCACGAGCTGGGCTCCACCGGCTGGGAGGACGCCGCGGTCGCGCAGATCGAGCGCTACCGCGCAAAGCCCGACTTCACGGAGCACGCGTCGGCCGCGAGCTACTGGATGGGGGAGTGCGGCATCGCGCTCGTCGCCTTCCGGCTGACCGGCGACACTGCCCTCGCCGACCGCGTCCACGAGCTCGTTCTCGCCAACCTCGACTCGCCGACGAACGAGGTGATGTGGGGGACGCCGGGCTCGCTGCTCGTCGCCGAGGCGATGCTCGCGTGGACCGGCGAGCCGCGCTGGGACGAGGCGTGGCGGGTCTGCGCCGAGCGCGTCCTCGCGACGCAGGACCCGGACCGCCTCTGGACGCAGGATCTCTACGGCCGCACGTTCCGCTTCCTCGGGCCGGCGCACGGTTATGCGGGGAGCGTCCGTGCTCTCGCGAACCGCGGCCGGGCTCCCGATCCAGCCGACCTCTCACCGTACCTCCTTCGCGAAGACGGACTCGTGAACTGGAAGGCGACGACGGATGCGGAGCCGCGCGAGATCCGCGTGCAGTGGTGCCACGGCGCGCCGGGGATGGTCGGGACGTTGGGCGATCTGCTCGACGAGGAGCTCGCGCTCGCCGGCGGCGAGCTGACCTGGCGCGCGGGGCCGCTCGTGAAAGGCCCAGGGCTGTGCCACGGCACGGCCGGCAATGCCTACGCGTTCCTCGTCCTCCATCGCCGCACCGGCGACGAGCTCTGGCTCGAGCGGGCGCGCGCCTTTGCCATGCACGCGATCGGCCAGGTCGAGCGGGAGCGGGAGAAGCTCGGCCGCGGCCGCTACTCGCTCTTCACAGGAGACGTCGGCGTAGCGCTCTTCCTGCGCGACCTCCTCGACGGCGAGGATCGCTTCCCGACCATGGGGCCGTTCAGCGCCTGAACCGGCTAGCGGGCTGCCCCCTGGGCCGGCTGGGCGACGTAGAGACGCCAACGATCCGGGACCCCTTTGAGCTCGTGCTCGCCTCGATCCGTGAACGAGAAGCCGCTGCCGGCGACAAGGTCCTTCACCGTCCCGGTGACGATGACTTCTCGCGGACCGGCTGTCCCGAGGAGCCTGGCGCCGATTGTCACCGCCAGACCGCCGGGCTTGCCGTCGATGACCTCGCATTCGCCGATGTGCACTCCGGCTCGTGTCTCGATTCCGAGGTCGGCGACCCTGCCGGCGATCTCGTGTGCGCAGTGGATGGCGCGGGCAGGCCCGACGAAACTCGCGAAGAAACCATCGCCCGCGGTGTCGTGCTCGGTTCCGCCCCAGCGCGAGAGCGCACCGCGGACTACGGAGTGGTGCGCCAGCACGAGCTCCCGCCAGCCGCGGTCCCCGAGCTCCGCCTGCTTTCGCGTCGAGTCGACGATGTCGGTGAAGAGCACGGTCGCAAGCACCGTGGAGACGGCCGGCAGCTGCTCGATGCCCGCGAGCTCTCGCGCGATCGCCATCTGCGCTTCGATCTGAAAGCCGGAGCGACCCGGGAGCACGTGGATCCGGGCGTTCGGCATCAGAGATGCCACGTACTCGGCCTCGTCCCTCTCGGCCTGGGAATCCGCTTCTCCGATGATCAGAGCTGTCGGCGTCCGCACGCTCGGCAGGATGTCCCGGACGTCCGTCTGCCAGAGGATCCGCGTCAGTGACTCGGCGACATCGGGACTGATGGTGTTCCTGGTGACCCGCGCGTAGCGCTGCACGATGTCCTCGTCGACTGCGAGCGTATGGCGCTGGTCGTGCGGGACGCCCTGCCGCTGTGCGGCCCGGTTCTGTGCCTGGTCGCGGGCCTGCTCGGCCGTCCCCCATTGCCTGGTCTCCGCGAGAGCGGCCTCGAAGGCGTCCGGCCGCTCCCCCCACGGATAGTCCGGAGCCCACGCCAGTCGCGGCCGCGGATAGTTCCAGAGGATTCCGCACGTGCGATCCGGATAGGTCGCCGCGAACAAGGCGTGCATCGCCCCCGTCGATGCCCCGGCGCCGAGAACAGGCCTCTGAGACCCGACCGCGTCCAACACGGTGAGCAGGTCCGCAGCACGCGTCTCGAGGTTCGGCGGCGGGGTGTTGCGCGTCGACGCGCCGCTGCCGCGGCGGTCGTGCACGATCAGGCGCGCGAACTCGGTGATGCTTGTCAGGAGCGGACCCCAGTCCGGCTCATCCCAGATCAGGTCGACGTTGCCCGCGAAGGCGTGGAAGTCCATGACCATGTCGACCGCCCCTGACCCGATGACCTGGTACGCGAGGTACACGCCGTCTGCTGTCTTCACGAAACGAGTCTCGGTAGAGGGCGACACCGTGCCGACGGTACTCAAGTTGAGCCCCGAGCTTCAACTGAAGCCACGGGAGGAAACGCGGACGGAGCTGCGAATGGTGATCCCGCGGCACGCGGAGATCTGGTCGACCCGAAGGAGAGACTGATGCTGAACGGCGCGAACACCGGCTTCATGCTTCTGGCCGCGGCGCTCGTCATGTTGATGACGCCGGGGCTCGCGTTCTTCTACGGCGGGCTCGTGGGTCGCTCGAACACGCTCACGATCATGATCCAGAGCTTCGCGTCGATGGGCATCACGACGGTGATGTGGTGGCTCGTCGGCTACTCCCTCTGTTTCAGCGGCGGCAAGGACGGGATCCTCGGGAACTTCCACTACGCGTTCCTCAACCACGTCGGCGTCAACACGATCTACCAGCCGGGTGCCGGGGGTGCGCAGATCCCGCTCTCGGTGCTGATCGTCTACCAGATGATGTTCGCGATCATCACGCCGGCCCTGATCACGGGCGCGTTCACGAACCGCGTCACGTTCAAGGCGTACCTCATATTCCTCGTCGTCTGGCAGCTCGCGGTCTACTACCCGTTCGTGCACATGCTCTGGGGCGGCGGCTGGCTCGAGCAGTGGGGCGCGCGCGACTTCGCCGGCGGGATCGTCGTGCACGCGAGCGCCGGCTTCGCCGCGTTGGCCTCGGTCATCTACGTCGGGAAACGGAAGTTCGTCGACACGCCGCACAACATCCCGTTCATCGCGCTCGGCACCGGTCTCCTGTGGTTCGGCTGGTACGGCTTCAACGCCGGGAGTGAGCTCAAGGTCGACCACATCACGGCGCTCGCGTTCCTCAACACCGACCTTGCCGCTTCGTTCGCCGCCGTCACCTGGCTGTTCGTCGAGTGGTGGTTCGCGAAGAAGCCGCACTTCGTCGGGCTCTTGACCGGTGCGGTAGCCGGGTTGGCGACGATCACGCCCGCGGCCGGCTACGTACCGATCTACGCGTCGGTGATCATCGGCATCGCGGCGGGCCTCGTCTGTTACGGGGCGATCCAGCTCAAGAACCTGTTCAAGTGGGACGACGCGCTCGACGTGTGGGGAGTGCACGGCGTCGGCGGCCTGCTCGGCATCGTCCTCCTCGGCGTCTTCGCCCGTTTGGCGATCAACCCGGCGGGAGGCGTCGGCCTGATCCACGGCTCCAGCTCGTTCTTCGGGAAGCAGCTCGCGGCCGGGCTCGGGTGCTCGCTCTACGCCTTCGTCTTCACGTACGCGATGCTCGCCGTCATCGACCTGATCACGCCCGTGCGGACGGGCGAGGAGGCCGAACGCGGGCTCGACGAGGCGATGCACGGGGAGAGCGCGTACGGGCTCGACCCCGCGATGTAGCCGCCGGCTAGAGCGTCGGGTGCCAGCCGCTCTGGTGGTCGAGGCGGTACCGCCCGCCTTCCCACTTCACGACGGCGTGGATGAGGTGCTTCTTGTTCCCGTTGACGTAGACGGAGACGGCGGCCTGCGTGGCGCGTTTGCCGAGCTTCGCGGCGACGATCGTGAACTTCTTGATCGGCACGAAGGCGTTGATCAGCGCGATCTTCAGCATGCACTGGGAAGTGCCGCCGAGATGCTTCCGCTCCCTCGCGGTGAGGTCGCCGCACACGGCGCGATACCGCTTGTGCGCGTAGTCGTGCGCGATCTTCTGCACGTCCGCGTGGAGGAGCTTCAGCGCCTTCTTCCCGCTCCTCGGAGCCGGGGTCGACTTCCCCTCCTTGATCGGCGCGGCGGTCAGCGCGGCCCACGCGGTCTGGGGGGAGATGGGCGAGACGGTGAAGGCGAGAACGGAGGCGACGGCGGCGACGGCCGTGAGGCTGATGACCGCACGCTGCAGCATGGGATCGTCATCGGCGCGGCCGCCCGCCGGCGCGTTCCCTTGGACGAGTGAAATACGCTCACGGCATGCGGCTCGACGGCATCCACCACGTCACGTGCATCACGGCCGACGCGCCGCGGAACGTCGAGTACTACACCGGCGTCCTCGGCCTCCGGCTCGTGAAGAAGTCGGTCAACCAGGACGACCCGACCGTCTACCACCTCTTCTACGCCGACGAGGACGGGACGCCCGGCTCGGACATCACGTTCTTCGAGTACCCGAACGCCCGCGAAGGGAGGGCGGGCGCGGGAATGATCCACACCGTCGTCTGGCGCGTCGGCTCGGACGACGCGCTCGAGTTCTGGCGCGAGCGGGTCGGCTCCGTTCCGTTCACCGACCCCGACGGGCTGCGCCACGACCTCGTCGTCGCGGATGTTCCGGACGCTCCTTTGATTGCCGACCATCCCGAGATCCCGCGCGAGCTGGCGTTGCAGGGGTTCGAGGGCGTTTGCGCGTACGGGGAGGAGCCGACGGCGTTCCTCGAGGCGCTCGGCTTCGAGGACGGACTCACGCGCGGGGCTGAGGCTGGAAGCGTCCCCGGCGGAGCCGGCGACGCCCGGCCAAGAGCTTCGCGCCCCTGGGTAACCAGGGGCGCGGGGCGGCAGGGCTGGATCCGGTACGAGCCGGCGCCCGCGGAGCCCGGTGTCGGCGGCGCCGGGACGGTTCATCACGTCGCGTGGGCGTGCGGGCTGGACGAGCAGGAGGCGTGGCGGGCCCGCGTGCTCGAGGCGGGCGGCCATCCGACGCCGGTGATCGACCGCTTCTGGTTCCGCTCGATCTACTTCCGCGAGCCGACGGGCGTCCTGTTCGAGATCGCGACGCTCGGACCGGGCTTCGCGGCGGACGAGGATCCGGCGCATCTCGGCGAGACGCTCATCCTGCCGCCGAACTTCGAGCACCTCCGCTCGCAGGTCGAGCCGCTCCTCACGCCGCTCCCGAAGACGCGCTAGCGGTCACGGCCGATTCGAACGGGTCCAGCAGGGCCGATCCCGGCGACGCCACTTCGTGCCGCAGTCGTCACGGAATCGTAAGAAGCCGCTCCGAGAGCGAACTGCCGGTACCAGGTACCGGTCTGTTTGTGTGACGACTTAGTCGCCGGGGTGTGGCAGCGAGCTGGTGTCGACTACCTCGAAGTCCGCTCCTGTCAGTTGGCTGAGCGAGTGGAGGTCGTCGTTCGACCAGTGAGCGTTCGGCGCGCCGGAGACGTACCAGGGCGAGCCGTTGTCGGCGAGGATCATCCCGTAGACCTGCAGCGCCCTCAGCACGACGCGCGCCTGCCGCGGGAACCTCGAGATGTCGACGCTCGCCTTCAGCCGCACGCGCAGGCCCATCGGCGGGAGCGACGCGCTCGTCGAGTTCGACGCGAAGTGCCGCGCGGGATAGACGTACGCGCGACGCGTCTTCGGCGCCGTGAACCGCAAAGCGTGGTCGATCACGCCCGCTGAGACCTCGTCCCAGCGCGCGAGGCCGGGGAAGATCGGCAGTCCGGCGGCGTCGGCCGACGTCCAGCCGGCGCGGCGGAGCTTGTCGGACGAGAGGCTCCACGTCGCGCCCGACCCCGCCGTCCAGCCGTGACTCGTGTGGTGGAGGTCGTACAGCTCGTACAGCCGGCACGTGCTCTTGTCCACGAGCAGCGCGTGGCGATCTCCCGAAGACCGCGGGCCGCCCTCGATGTGGACGTTCTTCGGGATCGGGTACCGGACGCGATCGGACTCGTCGGCGTACGCGAACCGCACGCGCGACGTCGGCGTCGCGTTCGAGACGACGTCGAACGGGATCCCGATCGGGCCGCCGTCCCACGTGCCCGAGCCGAAGTCGGGATGAAGTGGCGCGCCGCGGCCGATCGCCTTGATCATCGCCGCCGAGTTCTTCGCGACGGGCAGCGAGACGACCGGCGTGTTCCAGGGATTGTCCGCGGGGAAGATCGTGCACTTCGGCGCGTTCGGAAGCGGCGTTGCGTGGCCCGCGGAGCCGGCGAGCAGCGCAGCAGCAACGACCGCAGCGACCGCGAGCGCGCGCCGCGTCACGCCGGCAGCGAGACCGCCGGATAGCGGCCACGGACCGCGTCGATGAACGCCGCGAGTTTCTCCGCGATCGCTGCGTCGCGAAGCTCGACGACGTTCTCCGCGTTCATCTCGCCCGAGTGTGAGAGGTTGAAGCTCCCCACGAACACCGTGTCGTCGGCGACCGTCACCTTCGCGTGCATGTAGTCGTGCACCGAGCCCGGGGCGTACGGCGTCGTCACCTTCCCGGAGAACGGCGCGCGCGTCAGCGCCGCTCGCAGCAGCGGGCTCTTCCAGTCGGCGTTCCCGTTCTCGTGCCACTGCTGAAGCACTTCGGCGATCTGCGTCACGTCCACCACCCCCGCAAGGTCGATCTTTCCGTCGGACGCGACCTGCGCGAGTGTGCCGAGGATCGCGCCGTTCGAGATCACCGGCGAGGCGATGCGGACGCGGCGCTTCGCCGAACCGATCGCCTTCGCGATGCGGTGCGCGAGCTTCTCGCCACGGCCCGGGCAGAACCACGCGCGCACGCCGTCGGCGACCGGCAACGGGTCGACCTTGCCGCTGCGCGAGACCGTGCGCGTCGTCCAGAGCTGCTCGAAGTCCTCGAGATAGCGGGCGGCGAGACCGGCGGACTCGACGGTGACGATGACGTTCTCCTCCCGCGTCCACGAGTCGAGCGTCCAGTTCGTCGAGCCCGTCCATACGGCAGCGCCGTCGCGTACGACGTACTTGTGGTGCATGAGGTCGGGGATGCCGGGGATCGGCGCGGTCGGGAAGGGCAGCGCCTCGACTGCTTCCGGGTCGGTCTGCGGCGGCGGCGGGACCGGCGGCGAATCCTTCCGGTAGTCGGCGTTGTAGGCGAGGCGGACGGCGACGTTGCGCTGCGAAGCCGTGGTGAGCGCGCCGCAGACGATGTCGTGCAGAGCAGGAGGAAGGTTGAGGTCATAGATCGCGACCTCGAGCGTCTTCTCGGCGCCGGCTATGAACGCGGCGAGGGCGTTCGCGGTGTCCTCGGCCGGCTGCGCGCCGTCGATCAGCGTGCGGACTTCGACGCCATCCACTGCGCTACGGCCTCCTGGCCAGTCGGGTACGGGCTGCCTGGCCGCGCTGGGCGGCGCGCTGCTGCGTCCTCAGCCGCGGGAATAGCGATGCTATTCCCGCTCCCTGCGTCCTTGCATCACACTCGCCCATCGCGCCCAGTCAGCGCGTCCCCGCCTGCCAGGCGGCCTTGTGTTCCTTCTTCGCGGCCTGGTAATCGACGAGCGCCTGCGGTGAGTCGACGTCGCCGAGCGTCGGATGGCTCGGCACGAGTTCCCGCGCGACCTCGACGCCGAAGCGGTTGGCGAGCACCGAGCCGAGCGACTTGATCTTCATCTCGCCGAAGCCGGGCAGCGCGCCGATGCGCTTGCGGAGGTCCTTGCCGTCCGCCGCCTCCGTCCAGATGCGCGACGCGTCTCCGCCGTAGTCCTCGGCCACCGTCGCTCCGAGCTCGCTCACGCGCGTCGCCATCGAGCCGGGGAAGCGGTGGATCGCGGGCTTCTCCCGGAAGAGCGGCTCGAGGTCGGCCTTCGCGACGGCGGCGGGCTCGAGCGTCCCGAGCCGCTGCTTCAGGCGGAGCGGGCCGAGGAACGCCTGCTGCACGGTGACCTGCTGGTCGAGCGCGAATCCGACGAGCAGCGCGAACGGATCGGCCGCGAGCAGCCGGCACGCCTCCTCGTCTTCGGTGAACCAAAGCGCGTCGGGCACGTGTCGATCCTACGCATTGCGGATCGGGGCGAGCACCGATGCGACCGGAATCGGCCGCAGCGACCCTTTGGTCCATGCGGAACCCATTCGCGAGCGAGAGCACCGCGTTCCACTTCCTCGTCCTCACGGTCGTCGCGTTCGGGATCGTCGCTGCCGCGTCGGCCTCGGGCGGCCCGGTCGCGGCGGGCGTCACGTGGGCTGCTGTCTCGGCGGGCGCGGTGGCTCTGTACTCGCGCGGCCGCCTGCGTCCGGCGCCGGAGCTCGTGGCGCACGTCGGCCCGCCGGACGAGCGGCGCATCGTCGTCGTCGCTCCCGTGGCGGCATCGCCACTCCATAGGCTCGCAAACGACGTGGACCACGAGGAGCACGAGGCGCGCCAACGGGCGGAGACTGTCGCCCGCGCGCTCGAGGCTCCGCACGTCCGGGTCGCGAGCGTGGTCGGCGACGATGCGCTCGCGGCGGTCGACGACGCACTGCACACCTTCGGCGGCGACGAGATCGTCGTCCTGTCGGGAGACGACTCGCTCGTACAGCAGCTCCGGGAGCGCTATGCGCTCCCGGTAGCTGAGTTCGACGCCTACTAGATTTGTCGGCGGTCGATCCGCTCCAGCGTCTCGGCCGGCAGGAAACCGAGCCGCACGTATCGCTCGAACGCCTCGCGCCACCGCGAATCGGATGCGGCGACGGGCTGGAGCAGAGCGGCCGCCTCGTCGAGATCGCCGTGCGCGACGGCGACGAGCGCGCCCGTCATCGCGATCTCGTCCTTCGCCAGGCCCGCGGCGCGGGCGAGCTCGACCTCCTCGGCGAGGACTGTCGCCTCCCCGAAGTCGCGCCGGCGGCGATACGCCGCCGAAATCGTGTGGAGCCGCCGCAGCTCGCGGAGCGGATCCGCATGGTTGTCAACGCGCAGGTCGCAGACGGTCGTCCAGGGCTCCTCGCCGCGGTCGCCGGAGACGACGAGGAGCGCCGCCGCCTCGCGCCCGCGGAAGTCGCCGCCCGCCGCCTCGGCTGCGTCGAGCGCGGCGAGGAGTCGCTCGGCGAGCGTGCCTTCGGCCGCCTCGAAGGTGTCGGCGGCAGCGTCCCAGACCTGCGGCGAGGCGAGCATGTTCCCCTGCGCCGAGACGCCCGAGCGCGCGGTGTCGCCGCAGTCGGGGATGCAGGCCGCGCCCGTGTGCGCCGCAGTGCGCCCGTCGGCCGAGAGGAACGCGACCTGCCGGTAGTCGCGCTGCTCGTCCGCCTCGAGCAGCTGCGCGAGCGCGTCGGCCGGGGCGGCGCCGTCCGCCATCAGGTCGAGCCCGCGCGGCCCGTACGCCTTCTCCGTGAACGACTGCGTCGCGACCGCGCCGACGGCCGGTCGTGCCCAGGCGCAGATGCCGACCCTGAACGCGCGTGACTGCACCGCGACCCCGAGCTCGCCGGTCTTCTCGTCCCGCCCGACTATCGAATAGGTCACAGCTGCGAGCCTATCTCGCGAACAGGTGTTCGGCGGTATGCTCGAACGATGGCCGCGCTCGACGTCTTCAGTCCCGAGACGAAGGAGTGGTTCGAGCGGAACTTCGCCGCGCCGACTCCCGCTCAGGAGAAGGGCTGGCCGGTCATTGCGAGCGGCAAGAGCGTCCTCATCCAGGCGCCGACCGGGTCGGGGAAGACGCTCGCCGCGTTCCTCTCCGCGATCGACCGCTTGACCCCGACCCCGAACGCAGGGCTCCGCGTGTTGTACGTCTCGCCGCTCAAGGCGCTGAACTACGACGTCGAGCGGAACCTCCGCGGCCCGCTCGCGGGCCTGCGCTCGGAGTTGCGCGTCGCGGTGCGCACGGGCGACACGCCGCAGAAGGAGCGCGCCGCGATGCTGCGCAACGCGCCCGACATCCTCATCACGACGCCCGAGTCGCTCTTCCTCATGCTCACGTCGCAGGCGCGCGAGCTGCTCCGCAGCGTCGACACGCTCATCCTCGACGAGGTGCATGCCGTCGCCGGGACGAAGCGCGGCGCGCATCTCGCGCTCAGCGTCGAGCGGCTCGAGGCACTCGCGACGCAGCCGATCCAGCGGATCGGCCTGTCGGCGACGCAGCGTCCGCTCGAGGAGATCGGCAGGTTCGTCGGCGGCGGGCGGCCGATCGAGCTCGTCGACGCCGGCGTCGCGAAGGAGCTCGACCTCGAGGTCGTCATCCCCGTCGACGACATGCGCGAGCCCGGCACCGGCAGAGAAGAGGGCTACGACGCCCGCTCGATCTGGCCGAGCATCTATCCCGCGCTCGTCGAGCTCGTCCGCGCGCACCGCTCGACGATCGTGTTCGTCAACAACCGCCGCCTCGCCGAGCGGCTCGCGCTGCGTCTCAACGAGGTGGCAGAGGAAGAAATTGCGCGGGCGCACCACGGTTCCCTCGCGCGCGAGCAACGGACGGTGATCGAGGAAGACCTCAAGGCGGGTCGCATCCCGTGCCTCGTCGCGACGTCGTCGCTCGAGCTCGGCATCGACATGGGCGCAGTCGACCTCGTCGTCCAGGTCGAGTCGCCGAAGTCGGTCGCGCGCGGCCTGCAGCGGATCGGTCGCGCCGGGCACTCGCTCGGCGAGGTCTCGAAGGGCCGCATCTTCCCGAAGTTCCGCGCCGACCTCCTCGAGTGCGCGGTCGTGGCGCAGCGCATGCGCGAGGGCGCGATCGAGGAGACGCAGATTCCACGCAATCCTTTGGACGTCCTCGCGCAGCAGATCGTCGCGATCTGCGCCGACGAGGAGATCGAGGTCGCGGAGCTCCACGACCTCGTGCGGCGCGCCTATCCATTCGCGGAGCTCTCGCGCGCCCAGCTCGAGAACGTCCTCGACATGCTCGCCGGCCGCTATCCGTCGGACGAGTTCGCCGAGCTGCGGCCGCGCATCGTCTGGGATCGCACCGCCGGTGTCATCCGCGGCCGGCCGGGCTCGCGGCGGCTCGCGGTGACGAACGCCGGCACGATCCCCGACCGCGGGCTCTTCGGCGTGTTCATCGCCGGCGAGGGCGGCTCGCGCGTCGGCGAGCTCGACGAGGAGATGGTCTACGAGGCGCGCGCGGGGCAGGTCATCGTCCTCGGCGCATCGTCGTGGCGGATCGAGGACATCACGCGCGACCGCGTGCTCGTCTCGCCGGCGCCCGGCGTGCCCGGAGCGGTGCCGTTCTGGAAGGGCGAGGGCGTCGGCCGGCCGTACGAGCTGGGCGAGGCGATCGGCCGCTTCACGCGCGAGCTGCTCGCGCAGAAGGAGTCGAAGATTGCGGACCTCGACGAGCGCGCCGAGAGGAACCTCCTCGCGTACCTCCGCGAGCAGGAGCGCGCGACGGGCGCCGTGCCCTCCGACCGCACCGTCGTCGTCGAGCGGTTCCGCGACGAGATCGGCGACTGGCGCGTCTGCATCCTCACGCCGTTCGGTGCGCGCGTGCACGCGCCGTGGGCGATGGCGGTCGGCGCGCGCCTGCGCGAGTCGCTCGGCATCGAGGTGCAGTCGATCTGGTCGGACGACGGCATCGCCTTCCATCTCCCCGACGCCGACTCGCCGCCGGCGACCGACCTGCTCATCCTCGACCCGGACGAGCTCGAAGACCTCGTGCTCGCGGAGGTGGGGCAGACCGCGCTCTTCGGCGCGCGGTTCCGCGAGAACGCGGCGCGCGCGCTGCTCATCCCGCGCTGGCGGCCGGGCGTGCGCACGCCGCTCTGGCAGCAGCGGCTCAAGGCGCAGGGCCTCCTCCAGGTGGCGCGCAAGTACTCGAGCTTCCCGATCGTGCTCGAGACATACCGCGAGTGCCTGAAGGACGTCTTCGACCTGCCGGCGCTGAAGCGGCTGCTCGGCGCGATCCGCGCCCGCGAGTTCGACCTCGTCGACGTCGAGACGGCGTCGGCCTCGCCGTTCGCGTCCTCGCTCCTGTTCGACTACATCGCGACGTACATGTACGAGGACGACACGCCGCCGGCGGAGCGGCGTGCGCAGGCGCTCTCGCTCGACCGCGACCTGCTCCGCGAGCTGCTCGGCCAGGAAGAGCTGCGCGAGCTCATCGACGCCGACGCGCTCGCCGAGGTCGAGGCGTCGCTGCGTCCGTTCCCGAAGGACTCCGAGTCGCTCCACGATGTTCTTCGCCTACGCGGAGACCTCCGGGTGGGCGAGTTCGACGAGTCGCACGCCGCGATCCTCGAGGCGGAGCGGCGGGCGATCCGCGTCGAGATCGCGGGCGAGGAGCGGCTCACCGCGGCCGAGGACGCCGGTCGCTACCGCGACGCGCTCGGCGTGATGCCGCCCTCCGGCCTGCCTGACGTCTTCCTCGAGGCGGTGCCCGACGCGCTCCTCTCCCTCGTGGCGCGGTACGCGCGCGGGCGCGGGCCGTTCACGACCGCCGAGGCATCGGCGTGGTTCGGCCGCGACGTTGCAGAAGAGCTGCGTGAGCTGGAACGACAGGAGAAGCTCGTGCGCGGCGAGCTGCGCCCGGGCGGAACGGAGCGCGAGTGGTGCGACGCCGAAGTCCTTCGCCGGCTCCGGCGCGCGTCGCTCGCGGCGCTACGCCGTGAAGTCGAACCCGTGGAGCAAGCAGCGCTCGGGCGCTTCCTGCCGAGCTGGCACGGAATCGACCGGCGCGCGTCGCTCCGCGAGGCGCTCATCCCGTTGCAGGCGCTCGCGCTGCCGGTGGCGCTGTGGGAGTCGGAGCTCCTGCCGCGCCGCGTGCCCGGCTACCGGCCGGAGCAGCTCGACCAGCTGTGCGCGTCGGGCGAGCTCGTCTGGGTCGGGGCGGGGCTCGACCGCGTGGCGGTCTTCTTCCGCGACGACGCGGCGCTCCTCGGCCGGCCGGCGGCGGCGCCCGCGCCCGAGGGCGAGACGCACGACGCGATCCGCGCAGCCCTCGCCGGCGGGGCGAAGTTCTGGTCGGATCTCGGCCTCGATGATGCGCTTCCGGCGTTGTGGGATCTCGTCTGGGCGGGAGAGGTGACGAACGACTCGTGGGCGCCGCTTCGCGCCGAGCGGCGCTACCAGGCGCCTCGGCCCGACCGGCGTGTGCGGCGGTTCTCGCGGGCGCGGATCCAGCAGACGACGGCGACGCAGGGCCGCTGGTCGCTCGCGGCGCCGCTCTTCGACGGCGTTGCGGATCGCCGTGCGCTCGCCGAGCTTCTCCTCGAACGGCACGGAATCGTGACGCGCGACTCGGTCCGCGCGGAGGGAATCGCGGGCGGCTACGGCGCGGTGTACGGCGAGCTGAAGGCGCTCGAGACGCTCGGCTCGTGCCGTCGCGGCTACTTCGTCGAAGGCCTCGGCGGCGCGCAGTTCGCGCTCGGCGGCGCAGTCGAACGTCTGCGCGAGCTGCGGCCGCGCGAGGGCGACGACGCGGAGCCGCTCGTCCTCGCCGCCGCCGATCCGGCGCAGCCGTACGGCGCCGTCATCCCGTGGCCGAAGCGGTCGGGCGCACGTGCGGCGCGCGTCGCGGGCGCGCACGTCGTCCTGCTCGGAGGCGAGGCGGCGCTGTACGTCGAGCGCGGCGGCCGCTCGCTCGTCCCGCTGCGCGAGCCGGCCGGGGACTGGCTTCGCCCCGCGCTCGCCGCGCTCGTCTCCTTCGTGAAGCAGGGCGGGGCGAAGCGTCTCGCGGTCGAGCGCTTCGACGGCGAGCCGGTCACCGAGACGGACGTCATGCCGCTCCTCGTCGAAGCCGGCTTTCTCGCGGGCCCACGCCGCGCGGTGCTTCGCGCCTAGAGGGTTGAGCCGGCTTCGTCGACTCCCTTGAAACGACTCATCGGTAGCTCTACGGTACGGCCATGTTCGACGGGATCCGCGCTTGGCGGAGGGGCCGCCAGGAGCGCAAACGGAAGAAATGGGCGAACGACCACTCCTGGATCTCTCCGGCCGAGATGGACAAGGTGCAGCGGAACTTCGCATCCGGTCGGCGACGCGCCGGCTCGATGGGCCGCCGGTCCGGATCGCGCTACTAGCCCTCGCCGGGCCCTAGCTCTCCTCGTCGTCGAGTTCCTCGCACTCGAGGCAGACCCAATCGCCGTCGTGCGTGTCCCCGGCACTGAGCGCCGCGGGAACCATCGTCACACCGCAGCGAGGACAGATCGGCGGGCGGCCGTCGTTAGGCATGCACTGAAGCTACTGGACTGCCGCGAGCAGGTCGCGGACGAGCTCCGCGGCGGGCATCTCCCTCGCCCGTGGCGCGCCGAGCCCGCCGAGGTAGAGCGGCCCAAGCTGCGCCGAGACGGCGCGCTGCTCGGGGAACGGGAGCGGCGTCGGGCCGGCGAGCAGCTCGTCGATCACGGGCGTCCGTGCCATCCGCGCTGCTCGTCCGGTGTAGGCGTCGGTCACGACCGACTCGTACGTCCGCAGCGCCTCGAGATGCTCGGGCGCGACGCGGCACTCCGGCGTGAAGAGGAACGCCGTGCCGACCTGCACGCCCGAGGCGCCGAGTTCGAGGGCGGCATGCACGTCATCCCGCGTCACGATTCCACCGGCCGCGATCACGGGCGCGTTTCCCCCGCACGCCGGCACGAGCTCTTCGAGTGGCACGAGTTCGTCGCCGAGGAACGAGCCGCGATGCCCTCCCGCCTCCGCTCCTTGCGCGACGACCGCGTCGACGTCGAGAGCGCGCGCCTCGGCCGCCGTGGTCGCGGTGCCGAGCACGACGATGCCGCGCTCGCGGAACGGCGCGGGATCGAGCGCGCCGAACGTGTACGAGAAGACCGGCGGCCGCTCCTCCAGCACGACGTCGAACGACGCCTCGGGAGAGAACGGCGGCGCGAAGAGGTTGACCGCGAACGGCAGCTCCCCGAGCGCCGCCCGCACGGAACGGATCGTCTCGCGCAGTGCGTCCGCGGAGAGGGTGGCGCCCGCGATCGAGCCGAGGCCTCCGGCGCGCGAGACCTCGATCGCCAGCTCCGGCGGCTGCACCCCGGCCATCGGCGCCTGGACCAGCCGGAAGTTCACGCCGCGACGAGCTTGTAGCCCTCGCCGCGCACGGTGACGAGGCGCTCGGGCTGGGTCGGGTCGCGCTCGATCTTCCGCCGCAGGTTCGAGATGTGCACCTCGCACGCATGCTCGTCGCCGACGTACTCGCTCGCCCACAGGTGCTGCATGAGCTCACGGCGGGAGATGACCGCTTCCGGCTGCTCGGCCAGGAGCGACAGCACCTTGAACTCCGACAGCGTGAGGTGGACGCGCTCGCCGTCGACGAGCACTTCGTGGCGGCCGAGGTCGATCCGCAGGCCGCCGAGCTCGCGCACCGTCCCGTTCCCGCGTGCGCGGTCGAGCTCGCGGCGGCGGAGGATCGCGCGCACGCGGCTCAAGAGCTCCGCGCTCGAGAACGGCTTCGTCACGTAGTCGTCGGCGCCGAGCTCGAGGCCGAGCACGCGGTCGGCCTCCGCGTCGCGCGCGGTGAGCATGAGGATCGGCACGTCGCTCTCGGCCCGCAGCGCGCGGCAGACCTCGACGCCGGACATGCCCGGCAGCATCACGTCGAGGATGACGAGCGCGTAGCGGCCGGAACGTCCCGCCTCGAGCGCGCCCGGCCCGTCACGCTCCTCGTCCACGTCGTAGCCCTCGCGCCGGAGCGTGAACGCGACCACGTCGCGCACACCTGCGTCGTCGTCGACCAGCAGGATCTGCTCGCTCATTTCCCGCTCCGGCGCCGCCCGTGTCGGCGCCTCCGCTCTTTGTTGAGCTCCGTCGAGCCTACGCTCAAGCCGGCACCTCCTCGCGCACGCGCGCGCGGGCGAGGACGATGCGGAAGACGGTGCCCTCGCCGAGTGAGGAGTCGAGCTCGACGCGGCCACCGAGGGTCCGCACGGTCTCGCGCACGATCGCGAGGCCGAGGCCGAAGCCGTCCGCGTCGCGCTCGCCGCGGTAAAAGCGGTCGAAGACGTGGCGCTGCAGCTCGGGGCTGATGCCCGGCCCGGAGTCCTCCACCTCGAACGTCACCGAGTCGCCGCGCGGGTACGCGCGGAGGACGACCGAGCCGCGCGCCGTGTGCTTCACGGCGTTCTCGCCGAGGTTCCGCAGCGCCTGCTCGAGGAGGTCGGCGTTCGTGTCGACGGTCAGTCCGTCGGGCGCCTCGACATCGAGGGAGACGCCGTCGTGCGGCCGCAGCTCTGCCGCGACCTCGCGCAGAAGTGCCGCGACGGCGACCGGCTCGAGGCGCGGAGCCTCCGTTCCTGCATGGGCGCGCGCGAGGGTGAGCATCGCCCGCGCGAGGCGCGCCAGCCGCTCCGACTCGCGCTCGATGTGGGCGAGGAAGCGATCGCGCTCTGCGGGATCCTCCTTCGCGCCCGCCTGGAGAACCTCGACCGCGCCGATGATGGTCGTCAGCGGCGTGCGGAGCTCGTGCGCGGCGTTCGAGACGAACTCGCGCTCGGCGAGCTCGCGCCGCTCCTGCTCGGTCAGGTCGTCGATGACGAGCAGCGCCCAGTCCGTGTCGGGCTGGGACGGGATCCCGACGAGGCCGTACGCGTGGTTCTCGTCGGGCGTCACGTGCACCTGGGCCGGCGCCGAGCGCTGCTCGAAGAGCGTCTGCGCGAACTCGCGGAGGCCGAAGCCGGGCCACGGCTCGGGCAGCGCGTCTCCCTCCGCGAGCCGGCCGCCAAGCAGTCGCCGCGCCTCGGCGTTCGTGTAGTGGACGACGAGATCCTGGTCGATCGTGAGCACTCCTTCATGCAGGCTCTCCAGCAACAACTGCAGCCGGTCGCGCTCGGCCTCGAGCCGGCGGAACGAGCGGCGGAGCTGCCGGCGCATCCGGTCGAAGCTCTGCGCGAGCGTGCCGAACTCGTCGCGGAAGCGGTACCGCAGCGGCGTCTCGAAGTCGCCGGCCGCGATCGCCTCCGCCGCCATGCTCAGGCGGCGCAGCCGCAACGCGATGAGCTGCGCGAGGAGGAGACCGACGATGACGCCGATCACGCCGGCGATCACGCCTGCGCGGAGGGACTCGCCGTTGACGGTGTCGATCGCCTCGGCGACGTCGGGCAGCTTCACGATCGCGACGAGTGCAGCGCCGTGGTACGGGACGCCTGCGACGTACACGCCGCCGTCGGCGGAGCCGCTGCTGAACCGTTGGCCCGCGAGCGCGGCTGTGACGGCGTCGCGTTCGAGTTGCGACCGCGCCTGCGTGGGGGAGCGGAGAACGTGCAGATCCTTCGCGAGCTTGGCGCGCTGCGTCTTCGCGGCGCGTTGCACTTCCTTCAGTGCGACCTCCTGGCCGTGGCGGCGAAACGCGTCCTCCGACCGGTTGGAGAACTGGGAGACGACGATCGCGGTCGACGTCGCGGCCACGACCGCGAACGCAATCCCGAGCCACCAGCGCACGCCGATAAAAGGCCGAGACATTCTCGAATCGTAGGCTTCCCCGCATGCCGGAAGGCGATTCGCTCCATCGGGCGGCGGCGCGGCTCCAGGTTCTCGTCGGCCAGAAGGTCGAGGTCGAGAGCCCGCATCCGCGGGCTGCGGCGAAGCGTCTCGCCGAGCGGCTCGACGGGCGCACCCTCGAGCGTGTCGAGGCAAAGGGGAAAAGCCTCTACCTCTCCTTCGCGGGCGGCCTCGTTCTGCGCAGCCATCTGCGGATGAACGGCCGCTGGCGCGTCGAGCCCCGCGGCACGGCGCGGCGCGGGATGCCGTGGCTCGTGCTGCGTGGCGACGAGTACGAGGCCGTGCAATGGAACGGGCCGATCCTCGAGCTTGTAACAGACCGTTACAAGGGTGAGTCCGTTCCGGACATCGTCACGGAGGAGCCTACGACGGCGCGGTTTCGCTCGACCGACCAGCGCCGCGCGGTCGGCGATGCCCTCCTCGACCAGCGGCTTGTCGCCGGGATCGGGAACATGTGGAAGGCCGAGGCGCTGTGGGAGGCGCGCGTCTCGCCCTGGCGCCGGCTCGCCGACGTCTCCGACGACGAGCTCGCCGCCGTGCTCGAGACGGCGCACCGAGCGATGCAAGCGAGCGTCGAGGGGACGAGGCCGCTCCACCACGTCTACCGGCGCGCCGGCCGCGCGTGCCACCGCTGCGGCGCGGTCATCCGCTCGGCCCCGCAGGGCGAGCACGCGCGCACGGCGTACTGGTGTCCCAAGTGTCAGGCAGGAGGGGAGCCGCCGCCCGCGTCGTAGGACCTTCGTTGCGATGCGCTCGCCGGTCCTCCACGACACGCTCCAGCGGTTCTGCCTCGGCGCGTTCGCCGTCTTTGTCGGCGAGCTCGACAGCGGCGGCTCGCTCCCGTTCGCCTTCGAGGAGCACGGCTCGCCCGGGAAGCCGAGCCTGTACGAGTACCGCCCGCTCGTGCGCGGCTTCGTCGAGGCGCGCGCCGACCGGCTCTACGAGCGGCTCGACGTCGCCGATGCGATTGCCGATCTCGAGCGCGAGCCCGCGGCGACGATCTTCTCCGCCGTCCACGATCCGCACGGCAGCCGCGAGCGCGCGATCTATCGCGCCGTCCTCGTCCCGCTCCTCGTCAAGGTCTGCGAGGGCTGCGGCGGCTTCGACTGGGACGACGACGTCTTCGAGCGCGCGTACGAGGAGCTCGAGGCGTCGCTCTATGGGGACGGCCACGTCTACGGCGCCGTCGCGCCGCTCGTCGGCCTCTCCGTCGGCACGCCGATCGAGCTCGGCGACGGGATCCGCGTGCGTCAGGCCGCGCAGGGCGAGCTCTCCGCGATGTGGCCGGAGGCGACGGGACTGCTGCCGCGCGACTTCGGTCGCGAGGTCGACCGGATGTGCGTGCTCGAGCTCGAGCGGACGCTTCCCGCCGGGACGTCGGAGGCGCCCGACGCGCCGGGCGAGCTCGCCGACGCGGTGACGGCGATTCGGTTGGCGACCGCCGCGCCCGTCGCGGCTGGGCCGGTCCTGTTCGAGCGGCTCGACTGGCGGCCGTTCGGGATCCGGCCCGTCCTCCCGATCGCGGCGACGGCGCCGCCCGGCGAGCCGACGCGCCTCGACCCGTTCCGTGCCGCGGTCGCCGCAGACCTGCGCGTGCGCCTCGCCGTCGCCGACGACGACCTGCGCCTCGGCGAGGCGCTCGACCGCTGGGAGCTAGCCCTCTTCCAGACCGATCCGTTCCGTGCCGAGCAGCTGAGACACGCGCTCGAAGGCGCGCTCGGCGAGGGCGACGGCGCGTGGGCCGCGGTGATGCGTGGCGCCGCGCTGCTCGGCGAGACGGCGGGGGAGAGGGCCAAGCTCGTCGA
>DATKRA010000020.1:0-25930 GCA_035532455.1 Gaiellaceae bacterium
TCCGCGAACCCGTCGCTCCCGACGCAGCCGACCATCGTCACCTCGGCCCCGAGCCGCGCCGCCGCGACCGCCTGGTTCGCTCCCTTGCCGCCCGGCCCGCGGGAGAACGACGCGCCGGTCACGGTCTCTCCGGGACGCGGCAGGCGCACGCCGCGCACGACGAGATCGAGATTGATCGAGCCGACCACGGTGAGCCTGGGCGACGCCACTCCGCGAGCCTAGACTCCCGTGATGGGAGTCGCGCACTGGGACGAGGTCGAGAGCTTCCGTCCGGCCAAGGGCGAGATGGACGCGACGTGGCAGCGGCTCGGCGATGCCGCCGGCACGAAGACCGTCGGCGTGAACCGGGTCCGGGTCGAGCCCGGCAAGCTGCCGACCCCTCCCCACTCCCACGGCGCGTCGGAGGAGCTCTTCTTCGTGCTCTCGGGCTCCGGCCTCGCGTACCAGGACGGCGAGGTGCACGAGGTTCGGCCGCTCGACTGCGTCATCCACGAGGCCGATCACTTCGAGCACACGTTCGTCGCCGGGCCCGAAGGCCTCGAGTACCTCGTCTTCGGCACCCGGCATCCGACCGAGATCGGCTGGCTGCCGCGGTCGCGCGCGATCCGCATCGGCTGGCCGTGGGTGGAGGGACGCGCCGACGATCCCTGGGACATCGAGGCAGCCGGCGAGCCGCTCGCGTACGGCGATCCCGCGCCGCGGCCCGCGAACATCGTCAACGTCGACGAGATCGAGGCGGAGAGCGTCCGCCACCAGACGTTCTCCTACCTCACGCCCGAGGGAACGACGGAGCTCGCCGGTCTCTCCTGGGAGAAGCTCGAGCCGGGCCATCGCGGCAACTACCCGCACTGCCACTCCTCGGAGGAGGAGATCTACGTCATCCTCGACGGGACGGCGACCCTCGAGCTCTGGAAGAACGACCTCACGGTCGAGGAGACGCCTCTACGCGCCGGCCATCTTGTCGCACGCCCAGCCGGGACGGGCATCTCTCACTCCTTCCGCGCCGGGCCGGACGGTGTGACCATGCTCACCTACGGCACGCGGGCGCCCGACGACATGGCGTGGTTTCCGCGTTCGCGCAAGATCTACCTGCGCGCGTTCGGCGTGGTCGGGAGGCTCGAGGCCGCCGGCTACCACGACGACGAGCCGACCGAGGACGACTGATGGCGTTCGACGAGGAGCTGGCCCGCCGGATCCGCGGCCTGCTCGGTGACCGCGTCGCGGAGGAGAAGACGGTGTTCGGCGGGCTCGCGTTCATGATCGGCGGGAACATGGCGATCGCGGCGAGCTCGAACGGCGGGATCATCGTCCGCGTCGATCCGGCGGACGGGCCCGAGCTGGCGGCAACGGCGCCCGCGGTGCTGATGGAGATGCGCGGCAAGACGATGGCCGGGTGGCTCCGGGTCGCTTCTGAGGATGTGGCCGACGACGCTGCGCTCGCGCCCTGGGTCGAGCGCGGCGCGGCCTACGCGGCCTCCTTGCCGCCGAAATAGCCGCGACGCAGTGACGACTCGACCCGCTGCGTCGTAGACTCGGCGAGATGGGACGCCTCGCGATCGCCCTGGCGGCTGTCGTCCTGGGCGCAACCGCCTGCGGCACCGCCACGTCACTGCGATCCGCAGCACCGCTTCGAAACGTTCTCGTCTACGCGAAGCCGAGCCGCTCGTTTCGCGTTGCCATGAGCGCCGCTCCGAAGACGATCTGGCGCGCCCGGCTCGACGGCACTCACGCAAAACGACTCGCTTCCGGTGACTACCCGGCTGTGTCGCCGGATGGACGCTGGATCGCGTTCGGCCGCGGTGCCAACCTGCTCGTGATGCCAGCCGCCGGTGGCGCGGCTGAGCGGGTCTACACATTCACCGGGAAGGATGCCGGCGGACAGCTTTCGGACGCGCCGACGTGGGCTCCCGACTCGCGGCACCTCGCCTTCTTCGGGAGCGACGGCCTCGTCGTCCTGCAGCCGTTCTCCCATCGAGCCCAGGTCGTCGCCGAGCACGCCGCTCCCTGGTTCTCGTTCTCGCCCGATTCCCGGAAGATCGTCTACTCCGCAGGCGGCCCCACGGGCGACGACTTGTACGTGATCCCTATTCGAGGCGGAACGCCGGTCCGGCTCACGTTTGACCACAAGAGCCTCGCGCCCGTATGGGGAAAGCCCGGCATCGCGTTCTTCCGCTTCACGCACGGCCCGTTCTCGGACATCTGGTTGAGCGACGGGAGGCCGGATCACATCCGGCAACTGACCCACACGCGCGCGGGCGCCTGGCCGGTCGCGTTCTCCGCGGACGGCAAGGAGCTGCTCGCGGCGAATCCGGCGAGCCACAACGGACGCCTGTGGGCCGTCGATGTGACTTCCGGTGGCGCGCGCCCCCTCACTCCTTGGGTCGGCGACCTCTTCCCGCAAGGACTCAGCGTGGATGGACGCGCGGTGCTCGCCGCGATCGGTTGCGGAGGGATGATCAGTCCGTACGGCTACATCGAGACCATCCCGTTCGCGGGCGGAAAGCCGCACGTGATCGTCCACGGGCCGTGCCGCGCGAGCTGGAACGCCCGCTAGACGCGCAGGACCGGCGGGCGAGACCAGGCTCGGCCTCTACCATCAGCGACAACTTGGAGACGGGCCACGACAGCTGCACCGACCGGATGAACCACTTGATCTACCGGTCTGCGGGCAATGTGGCTGTACCACCTCCTCTGGCAGTCCCGGTCACTCCCGTCATCCCGTTGGGGCGGCACGGCACATGTGACGTGTTCGCAAAGCGCGAAGACCTCGTGGACCCGCTCGGGCTCGGTTTCAAGGTGCGCAAGGTCCGGTGGACGTTCGCCCGCGCGAAGGCCGACGGCGTGACCGACGTGATCCTCGACGGCGTCAACGACAGCGGGTGCTGTGCTGCGGCGGCGAGTCTCGGCGACGCCTTCTCGCTCCGCGTCCACGTCTTCTTCCGCGGCGAGCGGCCGGAACGTCCAACCGGTCGGCTGCTCCACTCGCTCGATTCGGCGACGTCGGCCGAGTTCGTCGACCCGACCAAACCCGCAGACGCGGCCAAGCTGCGGAAGGCGGACGAAATCCGCGAGCAAGGGGGCGTTCCGCGTGTTCTTCCCATCGGTCTGTCGACGCCGGAGTCGGTCTGGGCCGGCATCGAGCTTGCGGCACAGATCTGCACGTACGAGGAGGAAGTTGCAGCGCCGTTCGACGCGGTGATCGTTCCGGTCGGGACGGCTGGAACCGTGTTCAGCCTGGACGTAGGCGGCTTTCTCCTCAGTCGGCCGTGGCAGGTCGTCGGAGTCTGCATCGACGACGAGAGCCCCGCCGACTACGCCCCCGCACTCGCCGAGCATCGCCGCAATGCCCAGACGCTCTTCCCCGAGCTGCCTGACGCCGGCGGTCTCCAACTCGTGTCCCTTTCCGACCATCGCGGCTACCAGATCCCCTCGGCGCGCGCGGCGGAGGAAGCTCGCACGATCTCGAGCCGCTATGGGCTCACCTTCGACCAGACGTATGTCGCGAAGGCGTGGGCGGGCGCGCTCGAGTGGCTCGAGGACCACCCCTCAATTCGGCGCGCTCTCTTCGTCGTGACCGGCGGGCAGCTCGAGGGCTAGCGCGAGCGGCTCCGGCTAGACGATTGATTCCAAAGTGGCGTGCCGGTCGGGGGCGTCACTGACCAAGCGGGGCTGCGCGATCGGCCGTCGTTCGTAGCAGCGCTACGGACGGCGGGCGAGCGTGGAGATCCCGCGCTGCGTCAGGGGCGTCGTCCGGCGCCGCGACAGTTTGGAATCAATCGTCTAGACCTCGACGATGACGGGCAGCACCATCGGCCGCCGGCGCGTGCGGTCGTAGACGAGCTTGCCGAGCGCTTCGTGGAGGTGCTCCTGCAGGAGCTTGATCTCGGTCACGTCACCCGCCAGCAGGTCGCGGAGGACCCTGTCCGCCTCTTCGCGCAGCTCCTCGAGGAGCGGCTCCGCTTGCTCACCGAAGCCGCGGGCGATGAGCTCCGGCGGCGCCGTCAGACCGCCCTCGTCGCCCATCGCGACCGTCGCGACGACGATGAGGACGCCGTCCTCGGCCAGCCGGCGCCGGTCGCGGAGGGCGACGTCGTGCACGTCCCCCACTCCCAGCCCGTCGACGAACGTCATCCCGGCCGGGACCTCGCCGACGATCTTCGGCACGCCGTCGCGCAGCTCGACGACGCTGCCGTTCTCGGCGAGGATGATCCGGTCTTCCGGCACGCCTCCCTCGCGCGCAAGCTGGGCGTGCGCGGCGAGCATCCGGAACTCGCCGTGCATCGGCATGACCGCCTTCGGACGCGTGAGGCCGATGATCGTGCGCAGCTCCTCCGCCTTGCCGTGGCCGGAGACGTGCACGGGCGCGTTGTCCTCGTGCAGCACCTCGGCGCCCATTTTCGCGAGGCGGTTGATCGCGTCGTGGACGCGCAGCTCGTTCCCCGGGATCGGCTTCGCCGAGATGATCACCGTGTCGCCGCGCTCGACCTTGACCTGCCCGTGGTCGTTGTACGCGATGCGCGTCATCGCCGACATCGGCTCGCCCTGACTGCCGGTGCAGAGGATGAGCTGCTGGTCGCGCGGCAGCTCGGCAAGCTCCTTCGGGCTGCGGATCGAGTCCTCCGGCACGTCCATGTAGCCGAGGCTGCGCGCGATGTTCGCGTTCTTTCGCATCGAGCGGCCGACGAAGGCGACCTTGCGCCCGCAGTCGACGCCGACGTTCGCCGCCTGCTGCATCCGGTGGACGTTCGACGCGAACGAGGAGATGAGGATCCGGCCGGTGCGGCTCGGGAAGATCTGTCGGAACGCCTCTCCGACGACGCGCTCCGACTCCGTGACGCCGGCGCGCTCGGCGTTCGTCGAGTCGCCGAGGAGCAGGTCGACTCCCTGGCTGCCGATCTCCGCGAGGCGGCCGACGTCGGTGCGCTGGCCGTCGACAGGGGTGTGGTCGAGCTTGTAGTCGCCCGTGTGGACGCAGCGCCCTCCGGGCGTCTCGAGGACGACAGCCGCCGCGTCGGGGATCGAGTGCGCCATGCGGACGAGCTCGATCCGGAACGGGCCGATCTGCACCGGCTCGTCTCCGGGCATGAGCTCTCGCAGCTCGGCCGCGTGACCGAGACCGTGCTCGTCGAGCTTCGACTTGACGAGCGCGAGCGTGAGGCGCGTCGCGATGACGAGCGGCACCTTCACCTCGCGCATGAGGTACGGGAGAGAGCCGACGTGGTCTTCGTGGCCGTGGGTGAGGACGACGGCGCGCACCATTTCCTCCCGCTCCCGGAGGTACGAGAAGTCGGGCAGGACGAGGTCGACGCCGAGATGCTCGTCGCGTGGGAACGCCAGGCCGGCGTCGACGACGACGATCGAGCCGTCCGCCTCGTAGACGGTCATGTTCTTGCCGACCTCGCCGAGGCCGCCGAGCGGGATGATCCGGCAGAGGCCCATCGTCGCGGAGTCTAGTGAGACGTGTCCCGCGGGGACATGTCCGGTGTCTGACACCGGGACGTGTCCGCTGGAGACAGTCGGAGCGCGGTGACGGCGCGGTTACGCCGACGTCGCGGCGAGGAGACCCGAGCGCTCGAGACAGGAGCGGATGCGCGTGAGCTCATCCTTCGTCGGCTCGACCAACGGCAGACGGTGACCGCCGACGGCGTGGCCCATGAGGTTGAGCGCTGCCTTGACCGGGATCGGGTCCACCTGGACCCGCAGGAGGTCGTATGACGGCCGCATCTCCTCGTCGAGGGCACGCGCGCCGTCGAGGTCGCCCTCGCGGTGGAGGCGGATCATCTCGGCGATCTGCTTCCCCCACAGGTGAGCCGTGACCGAGACCGCGCCGACGGCGCCGACCTCGAGGAAGGAGAGCGTGTTCGGGTCGTCGCCGGAATAGAGGTCGAGGCGGGTCTGCTCCGCGATGAAGCGCGCCTCCGCGAGGTCGTCATGAGCCTGCTTCACGGCGACGACCGTGTCGATCTCCGCGAGGCGCGCGATCGTGATCGGCTCGATGTTCACGACGACGCGGCCGGGGACGTTGTACGCGATCACCGGGAGGTCCGACGCGGCCGCGATCGCCTTGAAGTGGCGAACGATCGCCCGCTGCGGCGGCTTGCTGTAGTACGGCGTCACGACGAGAACGCCGTCCACGCCGAGCGTCGCCGCCTGCTGCGTGAGATGGACGGAGTGCGCGGTGTCGTACGTGCCGGTGCCGGCGATCACGGTCGCTCGGTCGCCGACCGCATCGCGCGCCGCGGCAACGAGGAGAAGCTTCTCCTTGTCGCTCAGCGTCGGCGACTCGCCCGTCGAGTCGCAGACGACGACGCCGTCGGAGCCGTTGTCGACGAGGAAGGTCGCGAGCTCGCGGAAGCGGTTGATGTCGACCGACCCCTCCGGCGTGAATGGCGTCACCATCGCCGTGAGGACTGACCCGAGCATCGGGGCCGGATTCTACGCGGCGAGCAGTGATCCTCGACCGTCGCCCCGGTTGACGAGGGCGATGACGCGGCGCGTGACGCGGTCGAGCCGTCCGGCGCCGGACGGAGTGAGGACGTCGGAGACGAAGTCCCAGTGGAGAGAGACGAGATCGCCCGGTTCCGGAGGCGCGACGAACGCACGGCCGCCGGAGCGCCAGCGCACGCGCCGCAGCGCCGGCTGGCCAAGATGGAGCTCGCCGTTTTCCCAGAGGAGCGGCGGCGCGAGCACGTCCGCCTCGTCCCCGTCGCGTGCGACGACGCGCGCTGCGGTCGTGCGGCACTGGTCGAGGACGTGGAGCGGCTGCTCGACCATCCCGCCGCGGAGGAGGCCGAGCCACGGATAGACCGCGAACACGTGGAAGCAGTGGTGCGGCACGGCTCCCTCCACGGCGACCGTCCCGATCGTCTGTTCGGCCTTGCCAAGCCGGCCGTGGAAGCGTTCCACGACATGGCGCGCGAGTGCATCGCCCGGCACCCGCTCGAGGAGGCCGTTGCCGACCCAGTACGCCTCGACGACGCGCGAATCGAGCGGATCCGCGATTCCGTTTCGCTCCGCGATCAGCGTGAGGTACGGCCACGCGCCGTCGAACGTGCGCGCGAGCTCCGCGAGGCCGCCGTCGCTCTCCCCCGCGTCGCCGTACTCGAGGAGCGTGCCGGGACTGTCGGCACCGCAGAGCCCGAGCGAGTTTGGCGGATAGGCGTAGCGCGCGAAGAGAAGCGCCCCCGCCGCGTCGCTCACGTTCCGAGCACCTCGATCGGCCCGCGTCGCAGCGCGAGTGCCGCCGTCAGCAGCGTCCCGAGCGCGATCAGCGCGATCCCGCCCGCGTTGACGCTCGCTCCGTCGAAGGCGCCCGAGAGCGCTGCCGTGACGACGGCGCCGAAGACGAGCACGGCGGTGACGTCGATCGCGCCGGCAAGAGACAGCGCCGCGTACCACGTGCCGACGTACGCCGTGAGGATCAGCCCCGTCAGGAGCGCCCAGCGCCACTGCGTCCAGTCGAGCGACGTGAACGTCCCCATCTTCCCGTCGACGCCGAGCCAGCCGAAGAGGAGCGCCGTGCCGAGTCCCATCCGCGCGGCCGCGAGCGTGCGCGGCGACATGCCGGCGAGAAGCTTCTTCACGACGATCACCTCGACCGACCAGAGGAGCGTCGCACCGAGGATCATCGCTTCGCCCTCACCGAACTTGACGGTGCCGAGGGCAGGCACGAGCCACACCTGGCCGCCGATGAGCAGCGCGATCGCGAGGTAGTGGGGCCAGCGCACCTTCTCCCTGAGGAGCGGCACGGCGAGGAGCACGACCCAGATGACGAGTGTCTTCTGGAGGAACGAGGCCTGCGTCGCCTCGGCCCGCGCGAGGCCCTCGAAGAAGAGGACGAACGGAACGCTGCCGCCGATCACGGCGATCGTGGCGAGTCCGACGAGCCGCTTCCGACTTTGTGACAACTTGTCACTTGGAGTGGGTTGCGCGTTGCGCCTCGGCCACGAGACCGCAAGAACGCAGAGCAGCACGCCCGCGACCGAGTCCTTCGCCGTCGTGTAGACGGTCGCGTCGGCGAAGTGGACGCCGGCCTTGCTGTTCACCCAGATCGCGACGCCGCTGATGCAAGCGGTTGCGAACGCGAGAAGGATCCCCGCTCTCCGGCCGGTCATGGTGCGACTCCTTCCGTCGTGGTTGGCAGTTCGAGAACTTCGACAGGGATGCCGAGGTGGAGTAGGACGGCGTCGCCGGCGTGTGCCTCGGGCAGGAACCCGAGCGACACGACCCGGCCGTCGCTGAGCCGGGCGGCGCGCGCGCCGCCCTCGTCCCAGACCTCGGCGAGATACGCGATCGAGCCGATGCACATCACGGAACCTCGACCTCGACGCTCTCGAGGACGACGCCCGCGGCTCTCGGGTCGTCGATGCTCGTCGCGAGGGTCGCGGCGACCTCGGCTCCCTCGGCGAGCGTGCCGCGCGAGGCGTCGACGAAGTGCTCGCGGAAGTGCTCCGGCGTGAAGTGCGAGAGCGCGCCGAGGCTCACCTCGATCTTCGTGACGCGCGTCGCGCCGTCGGCGCGAGCCAACTCCTCGATCTCGCGCATCAGGTCGGTCATCAGGGCGCGCTCGTGCATGTCTCCTCCTCGATCGTCTCCACCAGCCGGCCGACGGCCGCCTCGACGTCGGGGCTCAAGGGAGCGCCGGTTTCGAACGTCGCTCCTTCGATCCCGTAGATCACGACGCGCGGAGGGAGTTTTCCGAGTGCGCGGGCGAGCTCGATCGTGTCGGCGAGGCCGATCGCGTGAGTCGACGAGCGGAGCGCGCGTGCGGGAATCGCCTCTTCGCTCGCATCGAAGCGGTGCAGAGTCCCGGGCGGTGCGCCGGAGACCACGGTGTCGATGAGAACCACCGCGTCAGCTCCCTCCCACGCCTCGATCAGCCGGCTCGGCTCCTCGTCACAAGCCACGCCGCGCAGCTTCTCGGCGACCTCGACGCCCGCCGCGTCGTCGCCGCGCATCGCGTTCCCGATCCCGATCACGACGGTGCGCGTCATCGCTCGATCTGAAGGTCGAGGAAGTGCGTCGCGCACGAGATGCACGGGTCGTAGTTGCGGATCGTCTGCTCGCACAACCGGCGCAGCGCGTCGTCGTCGAGCTTCGTGTTGCGCTCGACGACGTCGCGGAGGTCGTCCTCGATCGCGAGCTGGTTCTGCGAGGTCGGCGGGACGATCTTCGCGTCGAGGATCGTGCCGTCGGCATCGATGCGGTAGCGGTGATAGAGCAGGCCGCGCGGCGCCTCGCTCACGCCGTAGCCCGTGCCGGCGACCGGCTCGACGGGGACGAACGGCGCGTCGGGCTCCTCGTACTCCTCGATGATCCGCAGCGACTCCTCGCACGCGTGCACGAGCTCGACGCTGCGGACGACGATGCTGCGGAACGGGTCGCGGCACTCGGGCCCGAGCCCCGCCTCCGCCGCCGCCTCGCGCGCGCCAGGCGAGAGCCGGTCGTGGCCGAGCGTGTACCGCGCGAGGGGGCCGGTGAGATACGTGCCGCCGCCGCGCAGCTGCGACTGAAGCGCGTTCGAGCGTTCGACGTGCAGCTCCTCGAAGTGCTCCTCGTACTCGGCGGGATCGAGGTCGAGACCCGCACTCGAGAGGATCCGCCCGCGCTCGATCGCGTACTCGCCGGGCCACTGGAGCGCGACGAGATCGCACTCCACGGTGCGCTCCGGGAACTCGAGCCCGGCCGTCCAGCGCACCGTCTCGAGCGCCGCCTCGCGGGCGCGCTCGAGCGGCTCGACCAACGTCCGCAGTTCCCGCTTGGACGGAACCCTGTAGAAGCCGCCGACGCGGACGTTGATCGGATGGATCTCACGCCCGCCGACGAGCGTCATCACGTCGTTGCCGATGCGCTTCAGGGCGAGTCCTCGCTCGACGGCCGCCGGCGCGACCTGCGCGAGCTCGATCGCGCTCTCGTAGCCGAGGAAGTCGGGAGCGTGGAGCATGTACACGTGGAGCGCGTGGCTCTCGATCCACTCGCCGCAGTAGAGGAGGCGCCGCAGCATCCGGATCGGCTCCGGCACCTCGACGCCGCAGATGCTCTCCATCGCGTTGACCGCGCTCGTCTGGTACGCGACGGGGCAGATCCCGCAGATGCGCGCCGTGATGTCGGGCGCCTCCATGAACGAGCGGCCGCGGAGGAACGCCTCGAAGAAGCGCGGCGGCTCGAAGATCCGCAGCTCGACGTGCTCGACCGTGTCGCCGTCGAGCTTCACGGTCATCGCGCCCTCGCCCTCGACGCGCGCGAGGTAGTCCGTGACGATCGTCCTACGCTTGGCCACGACCAGCTGCCTCCTTGAAGGGCTCCGCGTTCGCGTTGAAGGTGGAGAAGAGCCGCTCGACGTCGGTGTCACTGCTGCCCAGGCGTTTGAGGAGCGGGACGAGTGACGCGGTGTTCGGCGACTCCATCGGGCCGAAGCAGCCGAAGCAGCCGCGGTTGTATGCCGGGCAGAGCGCCTTGCAGCCCGCCTGCGTGACCGGCCCGAGGCACGGCGTGCCGTGCGCGACCATGACGCAGAGGTTGCCGCGGAGCTTGCACTCGGTGCAGACGCTCGTCGTCGGGATCCGCGGCTTGCGGCCGAGGAGCGTGGCCGTGACGAGCTCGACGAGCTGGTGCTTGTCGATCGGGCAGCCGCGAAGCTCGAAGTCGACCTGGACGTGATCCGAGATCGGCGTCGACGTCTCGAGCGTGGAGATGTACTCGGGCGAGGCGTAGACGATCCGCGTGAACTCCGAGACGTCGGCGAAGTTGCGGAGCGCCTGGATGCCGCCCGACGTCGCGCACGCGCCGATCGTGACGAGGGCGCCCGACTGGCGGCGGATCTCCTGGATCCGCTCGGCGTCGTGCGGCGTCGTGATCGAGCCCTCGACGAGCGAGACGTCGTACGGCCCGTCGACGACGGCGCTCGTCGCCTCACGGAAGTCGGAGATGTCGATCTCGCCGGTGATCGCGAGCAACTCGTCCTCGAGGTCGAGGAGCGTCAGCTGGCACCCGTCGCACGACGCGAACTTCCACACGGCGAGCGTCGGCTTCACAGCTCCCGCACCTCCATCAACGCGCCGATCTCGGCCTGGGAGTAGACAGGCCCGTCGCGGCACACGAGAGTCGGGCCGAGCTGGCAGTGGCCGCAGAGCCCGATGCCGCAGCGCATGTCGCGCTCGAGCGACTCGAAGATCCGCTCGTCCGGGACACCGCGCTCCCGCAGCGCCTCGACGGTGAAGTGGATCATCACCTCGGGGCCGCAGACGAAGGCGGTGACGGCGTCGGCCCGAAACCCTGCCGTCGAAATGAGTTTCGGGACGACGCCAACCTTGCCCTTCCAACGCGTGTCGGCGGCGTCGAGCGTGACGTCGACCGCAACGGTCTCGCGCCAAGCCTCGAGCTGGTCGGTATAGAGGAGATCGCCGGGCGTGCGCGCGCCGTAGAGCACGGCCACCGCGCCGTAGTCGGCGCGGTGCGCAAGCGCGTGGAGGACGACCGGGCGGAGCGGCGCCAGGCCGATTCCGCCGGCAACGACGAGGACGTCCCCGCCGGAGGCTTCCGCGATCGGCCACGTGTTCCCGCACGGTCCGCGCAGACCGAGCAGCGATCCCGGCTCCGACCCGCAGATCGCGCCCGACACCGCTCCGACTGCGCGGACCGTGAGGACGATCGGGTCGCCCGGCCGATCCGGCGGCCCCGAGACGGAGATCGGCACCTCGCCGATTCCCCACACGTGCACCATCACGAACTGGCCCGGCTCGACGCCGAGTCCCTCCCCCTCCGGCTCGAGCGTGAGCGTCCACGTGTCGACCGTGTCCTGACGCCGCTCGGCGACGCGGAACGGGAGCGGGACGAACGCGCCCGGGAGGAGCTCAGACTGAGTGGCCGTTGCCATAGAGGTCGAGGAGCCGGAGATGAGTCCACTGCAGGCGCTCCATGAGCACCTCTGCGAAACGGGTCACGACGTGGAAGCCGAAGGTGGGATCCTCGGCGCACTTGCCGCGTAGGCAGGCGCCGTCGAATTGCGTCGCGCGCACCTGGGACAGCGCCCGCGCGTCGAAGTGCGAGCGGTACGGCGGGAAGAGCCACGACCAGCCGAGCACCTCCCCGTCGTGGATCGCCTCGATCACGACGTCGCCGCGCGGCGGCACGAAGTTCCCGACGGCGACCGAGCCGTGGCGGATGACGTAGAACGTGTCCGCGGGATCGCCCTGGCGGAGGATCGTCTCGCCCTCCTCGAAGTGGACGTTGCGCCCGCAGCCGGCGATCAACTCGAGCTCGTCCTCCGACATGCCGGTGAAGAACGGCAAGCGGCCGAGGAGCTCGTCAAGCTGCTGTTGCGGCACTGCTCTCCTCCTTGTTCAAAGCTGCGATTTCCTCGGTGATGTCGATCCCGACCGGGCACCACGTGATGCAGCGGCCGCAGCCGACGCAGCCGGAGGTGCCGAACTGGTCGATCCACGTGCCGAGTTTGTGCGTGAGCCACTGCCGGTAGCGCGAGCGGGACGACGCGCGGATGCTGCCGCCGTGGATGTACGAGTAGTCGAGGGAGAAGCACGAGTCCCAGACCCGTTCCCTGGCCGTCTCGGTTCCGGTCAGGTCGCTCGTGTCTTCGACCGACGAGCAGAAGCATGTCGGGCAGACGAGCGTGCAGTTCGTACAGCTGAGACAGCGCGACGCGACGTCGTCCCAGCGCGGATGCTCGAGGGTGCCGGCGAGCAGCGCGTGGAGGTCGACGCTGGGCATCTTCTTCGTCATGCGGGCGGCTGCGTCGTCCGTGATTCCCATCGCCGCTGCGACATCCGCGTCCGAAGCCGGCCGAGACGGAAGCTCGGCGAGCACCTCGGCCCCACGCTCGCTCCCCACTTCGACGAGGAAGCGGTGCTCGCCGTCGAGAATCTCGGTAAGTGCGAGGTCGTGCTCGTCGCGCACGCGCGGGCCGGCGTCCATCGACGCGCAGAAGCAGTTCGCGCCCGGCACGCCGCAGTTGACAGCGACAAGGAAGGCGCCGTCGCGGCGCGCTGCGTAGTCGCGGTCGACGAACGTCCCGCCGATGAAGACCCTGTCCTGAATCGCGATGGCCCGGAGCTCGCAAGAGCGCACGCCGATGAATGCGAGCGGCGTCTCGTCGAGGGGCTCCTCCTCGATCATCCGGCCGCCGTTCTCCTTCCGCGCGCGCCAGAGCGTGACGTGCGGCGGGAAGAGGAAGCGCTTCCACGAGTGCGGCCCGACCGCGTAACCGAAGCGAGCCTTGTCGTCGCGCTGCTCGAGCCGGTAGGAGCCGGGCTCCTGGTGGTCGGTCACCCCGATCGGGAGATCGGCAGCGCTCTCGAGATCCTCGTAGACAATCGCGCCGTCACGAACGGTCGGCCCCAGGACGCGGAAGCCTCGGCGCGCCAGGGCACCGATCAGGTCGTCAAGCGCCTCCGGCGCGACGACGGCTGAGTGGCTCGACTCCACGTTTTCAGGCTCGCCGTAGACAAGCACTATCGCATCCGGGCGTTCCCGGAACCGGATCGGGCCCAACCCGCGAGCTCGCCCTGCAGCGCCTGCAGCGCGAAAAAGACGCCTTCCGAGAAGGTCGGATACGGCTGGATCGTGTCGAGCAGCGTCTCGAGCGGGATCGCCGCACGGATCGCGAGCGTCAGCTGGCCAAGCCACTCGGCAGCCTGCGGGCCGACGCAGACCGCGCCGACGAGGACGTCCTCTGCCGGGTCGGCGAACAGCCTGAGGAAGCCGGGCCGCGCCGGCTTCTCGTACGTCGAGAGCCGCGGCACGGAGTCGAGCTCGATACGCGCCGTGACGAGGCCGTCGCCGTCCGTCCTCCCCACCGTCGCGACCTCGGGATCGGTGAAGACGCCGGCGGGGATCGCGCGGTAGTCCGCCTTCGCCCGCTGCCGGCAGAGATCGGCTGCGGCGACGCGCGCCTGGTACTTGCCGACGTGCGTGAACAGCGCGATCCCGTTCACGTCGCCGATCGCCCAGACGTCGTCGGCCGCGCGGAGCCGGTCGTCGACGACGATGCCGCGCGGCGTGATCTCGACGCCGAGCTGCTCGAGGCCGAGCCCTTCGACGTTCGGGCGCCGGCCGGTCGCGACAAGAAGCCGGCGGCCCTCGATCTCGGAGCCGTCGGAGAGATGGGCGCGGATCCCGGACTCGACCTTCTCTACGCCGACGCCGAGCCGCACGTCGATCCCCTCCTCGCGGAACGCTTCGGCGAGCACAGCGCCCGCGTCGGAGTGGATCCGCCCGAGCAACGCCTCCCCACGCTCGACGATCGTCACCTTTGCGCCCATGCGCGCATAGAACTGCGCGAGCTCGCACCCGACCGGCCCGCCGCCGAGCACGACAAGACTCTCCGGCACCTGGTGCGTTCGCGTCGCCTCGCGATTCGTCCAGTACTCGACCTCGTCGATGCCCTCGACCGGAGGGATCGCCGGCCGGGAGCCGGTCGCGACGACGAGCTTGTCGTACGGAAGCTCGTCACCGTCGACCTCGACGACGCCCGGCCGTGCGACTTTCCCGTCGCCGCGCACGAGCCGGCAGTTCCAGTCCTTGAGGTAGCGGAGCTGACCGGAGTCGTCCCAGTCGCTCGTCATCCAGTCGCGCCATTCCCACACGCCTGCAGGATCGGGCGACTGGGGCGCGAGACCCGGCGCGCGGTCGAGCGACGCCGCGAGCTCGGTCGCCCGCAGCATCGTCTTCGTCGGCATGCAGGCGAAGTACGAGCACTCGCCGCCGACGAGGCGACCCTCGACGAGGGTCACCTCCGCGTCGGAGTCGAACCGGCGGAGGGCGCCGACGAAATGCTCGCCGGTCGACCCTCCGCCTAGAACGACGACCTTCATCTACTTCAGCAGCCCGTTTGCGGCCAGGAAGCCGTGCGCGATCTGTTTGGGAGTCGCCTTGTCGACGTAGTACGCCTTGTTCATCGCTTGCATCGCCTGCAACGTCAGGTCAGCCGAGACGGCGTTGCACGTCTGCTCGAGCAACGTCCCGTTGGAGCCCGAGGTCAGCGAGTTGGCGACGACCGGGGCCACGTTCTGGAAGCCGAAGATGTGCTTGTCGTCGACCAGCGCCGTGTACTTCGGATCGAGCTGCGCAGGGTCAGTCGAGAAGCCGTCTCCTCCGAGAGCCTTGCCCTGGTCGAGCAGCGTGTACACGCTGATGTTCCCGATCGGGATGAAGGTGATGTTCTTCAGGCCGTAGATCTGCTTCATGCCAAGGATGCACGTGATGCGCTGGTCGCACTCGGGATAGCCGGCGTACGAGAACGACGGGAGCTTGCTCAGGTCGCTCATGGTCGTCAGGCCGTCCTTCTGCGCGTTCGACGTCAGCACCGTGAACGTGTCGGTGTCGGAGAAGGGTGTCGGCTTGAGGAGAGTCGCGTCGCGCGAGCGCTGCTCGAACGACTTCGCCACCTGATACGTCGCCGACGCCGTCTTCGGCGCGTTCGCGGTCTTCGCGATGTCGAGCGCGATCACTCCGGTGTACTCCGGGTAGAGGTTGATCTTGCCGCTCTTGAACGCGGTGTCGATGACCTCGGAGCTGCCGATGTCGTTCTTGTAGGTGACCGTGAAGCCCTTCGCGGCAAGCGCCTGTCCGTAGAGCTGGCCGAGGATGTACTCCTCCGCGAAGTTCTTCGTGCCGATGACGATGGACGGCTTGGCGCTGCTGCCGCTGCCGCCGCATGCGACCAGGCCGATGAGAAGCGCGACTCCGAACGAAACCGCGAACGCGGCCCTCGCCGCGCGGCGCGTGTGCTTGCGGAACATGTGATCCCTCCTTGGTTGCCCTCGGAGAAGACCCTAAGCGTTCGGTGCCATCCTGCGAAAGGCAGCGCGTTGCGCGAGCGCGAGCGCGAGCGAAGTAAGGAGCGCGATGGCGGAAACGCAGAGTGCAGCGGCGATCGTGCCCGCCAGGCCGTAGGTCACGGGCCGCGCCATGATGTCGCCCAGCCCGCCACCGCTGACGACGCCCGCGAGCGTCGCCGTGGCGATGACGAAGACCGCGCCGATGCGGACGCCTGCGAGCAACAGCGGCAGTCCGAGCGGCAGCTCGATGCGCGTGAGGATCTGCAACTCGGTCAGCCCCATCCCCCGGCCCGCCTCGACCGCGTCCCGGTCGACGTCGGCCACGCCGAAGTACGCATTCGTGAGGATCGGCGGGATCGCGAGGACGACGAGCGCAGCGCTGAGGTTCCAGAAGCCGATGCCGAGCACTCCGATTCCGATCCCGATGAGCGCGATGCTCGGCAGCGCCCGGCCGAGGCTCGAGATCCCGATGGCGATGCTGAGCCCCTTGTGGCGGTGACCGAGCCACAGCCCGAGCGGCAGAGCGAGCACGAGCGCTATGCCGAGCGACGCGAACGCAAGCTCTGCGGTCTGCCCGGACTTGTCGAGCAGCAGAGTCGCATGCGCGGGGATGAACCGGAGCGCGTCGACGAATGCTCCCGCGGCGATCATCGGCGGCTCCAGGGAGTGAGCGCTCGCTGCGCGACGGCCAGGGCACCGTCCGCGACGAGCGCGAGAACGATCGCGAGCCCACCCGCGGCGAGGAGCTCCGTCTTGAAGATGTCCGGCGTCCCCAGCGCGTCGAAGATCGGAGCGCCCAGCCCGTCCTGGATGAGGAAGGCCGCCACCGTGGCGATCGAGATCGTGGCAACGGTGGCGATCCGGACTCCGGCGAGAATCGCCGGCAGCGCGAGCGGCAGCTCCACGCGCACGAATGTCTGCGTCCGCGTCAGGCCCATCCCGCGCGCCGACTCGAGAACGTCGGCCGGCACGCTGCGGAGGCCGGCAACGATGTTCCGGTAGAGCACGAACTGCGTGAACGCGACGAGCGCGACCTCCACCGTGGTCACCGTCACCCCCGTCAGCGGGACGAGTATCTGGAAGAGGGCGATGCTCGGGAGGGTGTAGAGGAAGTCCGCGAAGACTCCGAGCGGCGCGTCGACGATCCTCCACCGGAAGCCGGCTACCGCAAGCACGAAGGCGATGCCGAAGCCGATGGAGACGGCGATCACGGTCAGCTGGATGTGCTGAATGAGCGCCGGCTGGAGGATGTCGCTCCAGTGGTTGGTGATCCAGTCCGTGCAGAACCAGCCGTTGTGGAGGAGGCACTTGCTGGCGTGCCCGAAGCTCGGGATGACCGGGCCCCCCTTTGCGAGGAACAGGCCGCTCACCGTGGCACGTCCGCTCGTGCCCGCAAGCGGGCGATCGCGCCGTCGTCGAGGCCGACGAAGTCCGCCACGAACTTGTCGACCGGCTTGGCGAGGATCGCGGCCGGCGTGTCGTACTGCGCGAGCACTCCTCCCTCGCGGAGGATCGCGATCCGGTCGCCGAGCTTGATCGCCTCGTCGACGTCGTGGGTGACGAACACGACCGTCTTCCGCAGCTCGCCCTGCAGGCGCAGGAACTCGTCCTGCAAGCGGGTGCGGACGATCGGGTCGATCGCGCCGAACGGCTCGTCCATCAGCATGAGCGGCGGGTTTGCGGCGAGCGCGCGCGCGAGACCGACCCGCTGGCGCTCCCCGCCGGAGAGCTGCGCCGGATAGCGCCTGGCGTACGACTGGTCGAGGCCCACGAGCTCGAGCAGCTCCCCCGAGCGTGTCTTCGTCCACGCCTTCGACTCGCCGTAGAGGCGCGGCACGACGCCGATGTTCCCTTCCACCGTGTAGTGCGGGAAGAGGCCGACCTGCTGGATGACGTAGCCGATCGACCGGCGCAACTCGACGACGTCGTGGTCGAGGATCGACCTGCCGTCTATGCGGATGTCGCCGCTCGTGAGCGGGATGAGGCGGTTGACGAGCTTGAGCGCGGTCGTCTTGCCGCCGCCCGACGGGCCGACGAGGACGCAGATCTCGCCCGCGGGCACGGTGAGCGAGAGCTGGTGGACGGCCGCTCCCTCACGTCCCGGGTACACCTTCGTCGCCTCGTCGAAGACGAGCTCTGCGGCCTGACCCGGCATTGGGCCAATCTTCTACGCTGCGGCGCTCTCGAGTAGCGCGCTACTCGCGCGGCCGACCGCGGCGCGGAACTTGTCCTCGTCCGGCCCGACGCCCGACGCGGCGAGCCGCTCCGACGGAAGGAGCACCGCTGCGAGCTCGGCGAGCTCGTCCGCGTCGACCGCGTCGATCTCCGCCATGACGCGCTCGAGAGTGAGGAGCTCCGTATCGGTCACGAGCGCTTTCCCGAGCCGGCTCATCCGGTTCGACGTCGACTCGAGCGAGAGAACGATGCGGCCCTTGAGGCTCTCCTTCGCGCGCTCGAGCTCGCCCTTGCGCAGCCGCCCGCCGGCGATCTCGGCGATCTGCTCGATGCAGATCTCCACGCACGGCCCGAGATTCTCCTCGCGCGTGCCGACATAGACCCCGACCACGCCGGTGTCGGTGTATTGCCCCGCGAAGCTGTAGACGGAGTACGCCATGCCGCGCTTCTCGCGGATCTCCTGGAAGAGCCGCGACGACGCCGAGCCGCCGAGGATCGAGTCGAGGAGCGATGCGGCGAAACGGCGGCGGTCCGAGCGCGAAATGCCGGTCGCGCCGAGGCAGACGTGGTACTGCTCGGTGTCCTTCCGCTGGAAGCGGAGCTCGGGCTCCGGCTGGCGCGCGAGCGGACGGCGGACGCGCGTGCCCGACCGAGCCGGCACCCCGGCGCGGCGCTCGCTCTTCTGCAACAGCGCGACGAGGCGGTCGTGCTCGAGGTTCCCCGCGGCGGCAACGACGACGTTCCCCGGCGCATACGCCGTGCGGTGGTAGGCCGAGAGCGCGCGGCGGCTGACGGTCGAGATGACGTCCGCCGTGCCGATCACCGGCCGGCCAAGCGGGTGAGGTCCGAACACGGCTTGAGAGAAGAGATCGTGGACAAGCTCCTGGGGCGTGTCCTCGTACATCGCGATCTCCTCGAGGACGACCTCCCGCTCCTGGTCGACCTCGGCGAAGGCGGGCGCGAAGACCATGTCCGTCATGACGTCGAGCGCCGTCTCGACATGGTGGTCGGGGACGCGCGCGAACACGACCGTGTTCTCGCGCGAGGTCGCGGCGTTGAGCTCGGCGCCCATCGCGTCGAACGTCTCCGCGATCGTCTGCGCGTCGAAGCGGCGCGAGCCTTTGAACAGCAGATGCTCGATGAAGTGGGAGACGCCCGCGCGGTCGTCGCGCTCGTCCCGGGAACCGACGTCGATCCAGAAGCCGAGCGAGACGGAGCGCACGCCGGTCACGCGCTCCGAGACGACGCGCTCGCCGCTGTCGAGCTCGCTCAGCGTCACCCTCTGCATGCGCGGATCGTAGGCGATGGACATGGCCCCTCCGGACACGTCCGGAACCTGGTTCCGGACGTGTCTCGGAGAGACGTGTCCACAGCGTCAGGGCCCGCGAGCCCGACGGCTTCGCTACGCGCCGGACGAGGCTGGAGACATGGCCGGGAAGGCCTAGTCCGGTACCTGCTACCGGACTAGTTCCGAACGGACAGCTACGCGCCGGCGACGACGAGCAGGCCCTCGCCGGCGCGTTTCGCCTCGTACAGCGCCTCGTCGGCGAGGCGGAACAGCGCCTGGGCGTCCTCAGCATCCGCTGGGCACGACGCGAAGCCGAAGCTCGCCGTGATGCCGGCGAACTCCGGACTGCCGTCGGCGCCGAGCTCGCCGAGCATTCTGTGCACTCGCTCCACGACGGGGCGTGCATCGTCGTCGGTCGTCTCCGCGAGCAAGAGCGCGAACTCGTCCCCGCCGATCCGGAACGCCGCGTCCGGCCGGCGCAGCGCGCGAGTGAGGATGCCGGAGAAGAGCACGAGCGCCTCGTCTCCGGTGGCGTGGCCGAAGTGGTCGTTGCGGTGCTTGAACCGGTCGAGGTCGGCGATGACGAGACCGACCGAGCGGCCGTACCGCGTGGCCCGCGCGACCTCCCCGTCGAGCCGCTGGACGAAGGCGCGGCGGTTGAGGAGGCGCGTGAGCGGGTCGTGGTCGGCGAGGAAACGGAGCTCACCCAGGTGCCTGCCCGACACGAGCGCGGACGCGGCGTCGTTCGCGAAGATCCGCAGAGCCTGCAGGCGATCGGCGGAGGGCACGAGCCGGTCGCTCGGGTTGTCCACCCAGATCACGCCGAGCACGGAGCCGTCGCCGTCACGCAGCGGCACGAGCAGCCAGTGCCGGTTCCAGGCCCACGGGCCGCGCCCGTTCAGCTGAGACGGATAGACGTCGACGTCCGTCGCGATGCGCGAATGGGCCTGGGTGTGCGTCAGGAGGAAGCATCCCTCGCGCTCGAACTCCGGATCGAGAAGCGGCTCGATCTGGGCGACGGTCGCGTGCGGACGCGCGAGCATCTCCTCGAGGCGCCAGCCGGCGACGGCCCTCGGCACGAGCGCCCCGGTATCGGGATCGACCAGAGCGGCGCAGACGTTGTCGAAGTCCAGGGCGGTGCGGATGCTGCCGCAGACGCGGCGCAAGATCACGTCGGTCGACGTCTCGCCGGTGATCCGCGACGACACGTCCAGGAGCTCCTCGAGCGCACGCTGGTGCCGCCGCGCGTTCCGCGTCTCGTTCGCCTCCTCGACGGCGAGGGCCGCGTGATCGGCGAGCGCGACGAGCAGGTCGAGCTCGTCATCGGTCGGCACCCGCCCGGAAACCGGCTCGTCGATGGAGATCATCCCGAGCAGGTCTCCGCCGCTATCCCGCATCGGCACGAGGAGCGCGTCCTCGGGATCCCACGCGTCGGCGTGCTCCAGCCGCTCGCCTGCGGGCGTGTAGCTCGGCCCGAGCGAGTCCCAGTCGACCGCGCCGCGCGGAATGTAGTACGCACCGCGGCGCGCGAACCGCTCGCTGAGGAGAACGGCGAGGTGGGCTCCGTCCCGCGTGTTGCCGAGAAGGGCCGCCCGCGCTCCCTCGTTGCCGTGGACGGTCGACACCTCGAAGTCGTCCCACGCAGGCCGGTAGAGGTTCACCGCCACCGTGCGGAAGCCGAGCGTCTCGGAGATCGTCCGGGCGACCGCATCGAGCAGTGCCGGAAGATCCTCCCGCGCCCGCAGAAGGCGGGTCACCTCCAGAAGGCCCCGCAGCGGTGAGATGTTCGAGCTGGTCACTTTTTGCCGTCCGACGGACTCATCGGCAGCGAAGCCGCTTTTGATAAGCGGTAAAGCGAGCGGCCGGAGTGTCCTCCGGCCGCTCGCGTACCTCACGCGTTACTCGTCGTCGCGGCGCGGGCGCCTGTCGCGACCGCCACCACGTCCGCCGCGGCGGTCACCGCCGCGCGGCCGATCCTCCTCCGGAGGCCTCGGCGGAGCGTCCTTCGCCCGCTCGATGAGCTCCTCGGGAGTGACCATGCCGCCGTCCTCATGCTTCGCGACGAGCTTGAGGCCGATGCGGCCCCGCGCCTTGTCGACTTCCTGGACGACGACGTCGACGACGTCACCGCGGCTCATCACGTCCTCGATGTGCGCGACCCGGCCCGGGCCGACGTTCGAGACGTGGAGCAGGCCGTCGGTGCCCTTCTTGAGCTCGACGAACGCGCCGAACTGGGTCGTCTTCACGACCTTGCCGGTGAAGGCGTCGCCGACCTCCGGCTCCTTCGTGATCGACTCGACCGCGGCGATCGCGGCGGCAGCCTTCTCGCCGTCGGTCGCGTAGATGAGGATCGTGCCGTCCTCCTCGATGTCGATCTGCACCTCGTAGTCGGCCTCGAGACCGCGGATCGTCTCGCCGCCCTTGCCGATGACCATGCCGATCTTCTCCTGATCGATCTTGATCGCCGTGATCCGCGGCGCGTTCTGCGAGAGCTCGGCACGGGACTCGGGGATGACCGCGAGCATCGTGTCGAGGATCTCGTTGCGGGCCCGCTTCGCCTGCTCGAGAGCGCCGCTCATGATCTCCTGCGTGACGCCGGTGATCTTGATGTCCATCTGCAGCGCGGTGATCCCGTCACGGGTGCCTGCGACCTTGAAGTCCATGTCGCCGAGGTGATCCTCCGCTCCCTGGATGTCGGTGAGGATGACGTAGTCGTCGCCTTCCTTGACGAGGCCCATGGCGATGCCGGAGACCGGAGCCTTGATCGGCACTCCCGCGTCCATGAGCGACAGGGTCGAGCCGCACACCGACGCCATCGAGCTGGAGCCGTTCGATTCGAGCGTCTCGGAGACGATCCGGATCGTGTACGGGAAGTCCTCGACCGCCGGGATCATCGCCTCGAGTGCGCGCTGTGCGAGCGCACCGTGGCCGATGTCGCGCCGCTTCGGGCCGCGCATGAAGCCGGTCTCCCCGACCGAGAAGGGCGGGAAGTTGTAGTGGTGCATGTAGCGGCGATCGCGCTCGAGGGAGAGGTCGTCGATGCGCTGACCCTCCTTGGCGGTGCCGAGCGTGAGCGACGAGAGCACCTGCGTCTGGCCGCGGGTGAAGAGGCCTGAGCCGTGCGAGCGCGGGTTCATCCCGACCTCGACCTCGATCGGCCTGATCTCGTCGGTGCCGCGGCCGTCGGGCCGCCGCTTGTCGACCGCGATCTTCTTGCGGACGATGTCCTTGTAGATCGCCTCTGCGGCCTTCTTGACGTACGACTTCGTGAGCGAGTCCTTCAGCGGCGGCTCGCCGCCGACCGGGAACGGCAGTTCCACGCTCGCGACGATGTGGTCGAAGAGCAGATGCCGTTTCGCGGACTTGAGCTCCTTGGAGTCCTGCTCCGCGTCGGTGAGTGCCTTGAGGTCCTCGCCGAACTGCTCGCGGACCGGGCCTTCGACGGCTGCGAGCCGCTGACTCTCGAGCAGCATGCTCAGGCTCGTCTTGACCTGGATCTGACGCTGGATGTCCTCGTCGGTCGAGTCCATCGAGATCGCCGGAGCGAGCTCGGAGAGCAACTCGTCGACGATCGCGCTCGCGGCCGCGAGCCCGTCGCTCTGGATGCGCTCCCAGATCGCATGCCCGTGGGCCGACTCGATCTCCGTGAAGAGATCCTGGTCGAACCACTTCGCCTTGCCGGCCTGGGAACGGAGATCCTCCTGTGCCTCGCACAGCTTGCGGATCTCGGAGTGCGCAAGCTCGAGAGCCTCGAGCAGCACGTCCTCCGGAACCTCGTCGGCGCCGGCCTCGACCATCGTCAGGCCGTCCTTCGTGCCGACGACGATGAGGTCGAGCGCGGTCTCCTCCCAGTTCTGCTGCAACGTCGGGTTGACGACCAGCTCGCCGTCGATGCGCCCGATGCGCACGGCCCCGACGGGGCCGAAGAACGGCAGCGGCGACAGCATCAGCGCCGCCGACGCCCCGTTGATGCAGAGAATGTCGTGCGGCGTGACGAGGTCGGCCGAGAGCACGGTGCAGATGACCTGCACCTCGTTGCGGAAGCCCTTCGGCCAGAGCGGCCGGATCGGGCGGTCGATCATCCGCGCGGTGAGGGTGGCGCGCTCGCTGGCGCGTCCCTCGCGCTTGAAGAAGCCGCCGGGAATCTTGCCCGCGGCGTACATGCGCTCCTCGACGTCGATCGTCAGCGGGAAGAAGTCGGCGCCCTCGCGGGCCTCCGACCGTCCGACTGCGGTGGCGAGAACCATCGTCTCGCCACTGCGGATGACGACTGCGCCATCCGCCTGCTTCGCGAGTTTGCCGGTTTCGAAGCTGATCTCCTGGTTTCCAATCTGGACGGAGACCTGCGCCCGGCGATCGGTCGCGATACTCATAAGTTGTCCTCCACTGTGCCTTTGTGGAGGGCGGGAGCTCGAGCCAGCGCGTTCGTCGCGCACTCGCTCGAACTTCCACCCTCCTGATTTCTGGAGCTAACGGCGCAGGCCGAGCTCCTTGATGAGGGCGCGATAGCCCTCGAGATCCTTCTTTTGCAGGTAGTTCAGGAAGCGGCGGCGGCGCCCGACGAGCTTGAGCAGGCCGCGCCTCGAGTAATGGTCGTGCTTGTGGGTGCGCAGATGCTCGGTCAGCTCGTTGATGCGCCGTGTGAGCATCGCGACCTGCACCTCGGTCGAACCGGTGTCAGCAGCATCGCGTCCGTGCTTCGAGATCAGTTCCTGCTTCGCTTCCTTGGTCAGGGCCATTTGCCCTCTCCTTCCTTTCGTCTCCCGAGGTCCCGCCCGCAGCGCCAAGGCGTCAGCGAGCCGGGCCTGGGTCGCGGGTAGGGTAGCGCAAAACCGCATGGGAAGCGCGATTCCGCAAGGGGTGCTCGGTGAGGTCGTGCGCGACGCGCGGTCGCGGACGGGCGTGCCCGCGGTCGCTGCGGCGCTCTCGGTCGACGGCGCGGTCGAGCTCGCGGCCGACGGCGACTGCACGCCCGAGACGCCGTTTCGCGTCGCCTCCCTCTCGAAGTGGTTCACGGCATCGCTCGTTTCCGCGTGCGGAGCGCTCGACCACGAGACGCGGCGCTGGCTCTCGCACACCGCCGGTCTCCGTTCGGAGGTCGCGGAACCGCTGCCGGAGGCGTGCCAGGGACTCTGGTCGTATGCGAACTCGGGCTTCTGGGCAGCGGGCGAGCGGTGCGCCGCCGTGGCGGGGATGCCGTTCGCCGACGCGATGCGCGAGCTCGTCCTCAGACCGCTCGACCTGACGGCGACGTCGTACGAGCAGCCTCCGGGCGCGGCGGAGGGCCATGTCCAGGACGGCCAGACCGGCCACCGGCCGGCCGGCTCGCCGCAGTACCCGGTCCCGCGCTATCCCTCCGGCGGACTCTGGTCGACGGTCGGCGATCTCATGCGGTTTGCTGCGCACCAGTTCGACGATCCGCACGGCCTCCAGCAGCCGCAGATCGGGGCTCTCGGGGCCGAGTACTGCCTCGGCTGCTGGCGGCGGGAGCTCGCCGGCGGGCGAGTCGCGTTCGACCACGAAGGCTCGGTCGCCGGCTTCCAGTCGCTGTTGCTGATCATCCCGGCGGAGCGCGTGGCCCTCGCGGTGCTCACGAACAGCTGGCGCGGCAGAGGCCTCATCCGCCGCGTCGTGAAGAGCCTCGGCCTCCTCCCGGCAAGCAACAGGCTGTTACAAGGTTCGACAGGTCCGATCGAGCCGGGGCGGTACGCACTCGACAGTGTCGTCGCGGAGGTCGCCGCGGCGGGCGGCGGCTGGCGGATCGTCGAGGCGGAGACCGATCCGCTCACCGGGACGCGGATCGCCACCCCGCCGTACACCGTCGAGCGGCTGGAGGGCGACGTCTACGGCTTCGCGGGCGGATTGCTCATGAGCCATCGCGTCGACTTCCCGCGGCCCGGCGTCGCGCGGGTCGGCTGGGTCGCGCTGCCGCGCACGGACGCGTGAGCGGGCGCCTTCCCGCCGGGGTCGCGGCCGGCCATCCCGCAACCGCCGCCGCGGGGCTCGAGATCCTCGCCGCGGGCGGGAACGCGGTCGAGGCCGCGGTCGCCGCGTCTCTGGGGTCGTGTGTTGCCGAGACGGTCATGACCGGGCTCCTCGGCGGCGGACACGCGATCGTCTGGGACGCCGCGAGCCGCACCGCTCGCAACCTCGACTTCTTCTGCGCCGTGCCGGGGATCGGCGGCGACGGGCGCGAGGGGAAGCTCCTCGAGGTCGACATCCCGTTCGGCGTCGAGTCGGTGCCCTACGTTGTCGGGCCGGGCTCGTGCGCCGTGCCGGGAGTCGCGGCGGGCCTCGACGCGCTGTGGAGCGCGCACGGCTCACTCCCGTGGGCGCGGCTCGTCGAACCGGCGCTCCGCCTCGCCCGCGAGGGCGTGCCGCTCCCGCCCGCGCATGCGTCCTGTCTCGCGTTCCTTGCGCCGGTGCTCACGCTCGACTCCGGGGATCGGATCTACTCGCCCGGCGGCCGGCTTCTCGACGCCGGAGACCGGCTCGACCAGCCCGGGCTCGTCGAGGCACTCGAGTCGCTGGCCGAGGAGGGCGCCGGCAGCGCGTACTACGGCACTATCGGCCAGGCCCTGCTTGAACTGTCAGATCAGCGCGGCGGGCTGATCACGGCCGGCGATCTCGTCGGCTACCGGCCAGCCTGGAGTGAGCCCGTCGCCGTCGACCG
>DATKRA010000021.1:0-45519 GCA_035532455.1 Gaiellaceae bacterium
GCATGGAAATCCTGGATTTCCGCGCGCCGGGGGCTTCTCGACGTTCGTGGGCGAGCACGGGCGGAGCCCGCGCTCGCGGCGGGCTCACGGGTTCGTCTCATCGTCGGGGAACTGCTGCTCGCCCGCGCTGCGCACGGGCTCGGAAGCACGGGTCAGCTCGGAGTCAGCTCGGGATCAGCTCGTCGAGCGTTTCGGAAAGGTCGGTCAGGTCGGGGAGCTCGCGCGTGGGCGTGACCACGGGGTGCTCCTCGAGCCGGTTGATCCAGACGTTCGGGATCCGCAGCCGGGCGGCAGGCGCGATGTCGTGGTAGCCGCTCGCGGCGACGTGGACGTGGCGGCGCTTGTCGGCGAGCGTGCGGGCGTAGAACTCGATCCAGTGGAGGGGAGCGGGCTTGTAGGAGCGGATCTCCGACGCGACCACCGTCTCGTCGAACGGGACGCCGATCAGCTCCTTCGAGGCTGCGATCAGGTCGGGGTCGCTGTTCGAGAGGATCGCGAGCTTCCACCCGCGCGCGCGTGCTTCGGCAAGCGCCGCTCGCACCTCCGGGAACGGCTCCCAGCGCGGCAGCGAGGCGGCGAGCCCGCCCTCCTCGCCCGCGGGCGCGCCGAGCCGCCGCATCGCCTCGGTCATCACCTCCCGGTAGCTCCGCGATCCGTCCTTCTCGAGCTCGCGCTCGAGCTCGTGGTAGCGCTCGAGCTTCCCGTCGGCCTCGTCCTCGCCGAACAGCCGGACGAGCTCGGCCCTGATCCCGCCGTTCCAGTCGATCAGCGTCCCGTAACAGTCGAATGTGGCCCAGCGTCCCATCGAGGCGAGCCTATCGAGTAGACCGTCAGCGGCTCCGCCGGCGACCGAGTGCTTCGATCGCCGCAACGCGATCGTGGAGGCCGCGTTCACGCGTCACGGCCATTTGGAGGTCTAACGGCGGTACGCGGAACTCGAGACCCCGCCACTCGATCGTCTCTGCGCGACGTACCGCCTCGGGGCCAATGTCGCTCGTCCACTCGTGATCGTCGAGGTCAGGACGCGTCCCCGCGGCCCACTCGATTCTCATCCCGAGCCAGGCGCGTCCAAACCAATCGGCAATCCACTGCCCGTGGCTTTCGAGCGGTGGTTCCACAAGGAGGTGATCGAGCGCTCTCACCGTCGCCTCGTGATCTTCGACTGTGAAGTCGATGTCTCGCGGTACAATTTCAACTCCACGGACCGCCAGTGCGGTGCTACCACCAAGCAGCCACTCGACCCGCGCGGTGGCGAGCAGACCGTGAAGTACTACGAGCCTGTCTTCCCAGGACGGCCGCACGTGTGCGGCCGCCTGCGCGAGCAGTGCAGGCGCCGCGTCTGCGAATCGCTCGTAGATGGCCGGCGCCGACTCGCTCGAAGGAAAGCGACGCACGAATTCCTCGTCGGTCTCCTGCGAGTAAGCCAACCGTGGAAGGACTGCCTGCAGGTCGAGCTCATCCGTGCGAACGACGAAGGCATCGTCCTGACCCCGTCGCAGCTCGGTCGTGACCATTGCCGAACGACTAGTCGGCGAAGCGCTTGAAGACGACGCAGGCGTTGTGACCGCCGAAGCCGAAGCTGTTCGACATCGCGACCTTCACGTCGGCGTCGCGCGGCTCGTTCGGGACGTAGTCGAGATCGCACGCGGGGTCGGGTACCTCGTAGTTGATCGTCGGCGGGAGCTTGCTGTCGCGGATCGCGAGGATCGTGAAGATGGCCTCGATCGCGCCGGCTGCGCCAAGGCAGTGGCCGGTCGCGCCCTTCGTGCTGGAGATCGGCGTCTTGTAGGCGATCTCCTCGCCGAGCGCGTACTTCAGCATCTGAGTCTCGGAGCTGTCGCCGACCGGGGTAGAGGTCGCGTGGGCGTTGATGTAGTCGATGTCCTCCGGCGCCACCGAGGCGTCGCGCAGCGCCATCTGAAAGGCGTTGACCGGGCCTGTCGGATCCGGATCGGTGATGTGCTTCGCGTCGGAGGAGAGGCCGTAGCCCACCACCTCCGCGTAGATCTTCGCGCCGCGGGCCTTCGCGTGCTCGAGCTCCTCGAGGACGAGCGACGCGCCCGCCTCCCCCATGACGAAGCCGTCGCGCTCGGCATCGAACGGCCGCGAAGCGCGCTTCGGGTCGTCGTTGCGGAGCGAGAGCGCGCGCATCGCCGCGAAGCCGGCGATACCCACCTCGTTGACGGCCGCCTCGGTTCCGCCGGCGACCATCACGTCGGCGCGGCCGAGGCGGATCGCATCCGTCGCGTCCCCGATGGCCATGTTCGAAGCGGCGCACGCCGTGCACTCCGACATGAGCGGGCCGCGCGTGCCGAGCTCGATCGAGACCCAGCCGGCTCCGAGGTTCGGGATGATCGACGGGATCGCAAACGGGCTGACGCGGTCCGGGCCCTTGTTGAGCAGCGTGTAATAGGCCTCCTGGAACGACTGGAGGCCCCCGATGCCCGTCGCAATCGACGCGCCGATGCGGTCGGCTTCCTTCGCGATGTCGAGACCGGAATCCGTCTCCGCCTGGCGCGCGGCCGCGACGACCAGATGCGTGAAGCGGTCGACGCGCCGCGCGTCCTTGCGGTCCATCCAGTCGGCGGGATCGAGACCCTTCACCTCGCAGGCGAAGTGAACCTTGTAGTCGGTGTGGTCGAAGTGCGTGATCGGGCCGGCGCCGGACTCGCCGGCGAGGAGCGCGGACCACGTCGATTCGACGTCGAGGCCGAGCGGCGTCACCGCGCCCAAGCCCGTGACGACGACGCGTCTTTCGTTATAGGAGCCGTTCTCGCTCAACTACATCCCGAGTCCACCGTCGACGAGCAGCACATCCCCTGTGATGAACGCTGCGTCGTCCGAGCAGAGGAAGCGTACCGCCCCCGCGACGTCACCCGGCTCGCCGAGACGCCCGAGTGGCGTGTTCGTGAGCATCGCCGCGGTCGCCTCTTCCGGGAGGACGTCGGTGAGCTGCGTCTTGACGTAGCCGGGCGCGACGACGTTCGCGCGCACATTGCGGCTGCCGAGCTCGCGCGCAAGCGACTTCGTGAAGCCGATGATCCCGGCCTTCGATGCCGCGTAGTTCGTCTGCCCCCAGTTGCCGTGGACGCCGACGATCGACGAGATGTTGACGATCGAGCCGGAGCGCTTCTTCATCATCGGCCGGGTCACCGCCCGGCACGTATAGAAGACAGAGGAGAGGTTCGTCTCGATCACGACTCGCCAGTCGTCATCGGACATCCGCGCGAGGAGGCCGTCGCGGGTGAGGCCGGCGTTGTTGACCAGGATGTCGAGGTCGCCCGCCTCCTCGACGAGCCGCGCCGCGCCGGCGGCGCTCGAGACGTCGGCCTGGATCGCGCGTCCGCCGATCGCTTTCGCGAGCTGCTCGGCCTCGTCGGCGCCGGTGCGGTAGCCGACGACAACCTCGGCGCCGCCGCGGGCGAGCTCCTCGGCGATCGCGCGGCCGATCCCCTTCGACGCGCCGGTGACGAGGGCACGCTTGCCGTCGAGGGAGGCGAAGGACACTTAGTTTTCGGCGAGCAGCTCGGGCAGCCGCTCGAGCGACTCGAGGTTGTTGATCGAGACGGTGTGGACGCTGCGGTCGATCCGCTTCACGAGGCCGGAGAGGACGTTGCCGGGGCCGACTTCGACGAACGTCCGGACGCCTTCCCGCACGAGCTCGGTGGCCGACTGCGTGAAGCGGACCGGCGCGGTGAGCTGGTCGACGAGAAGCGGGCCGATCCGCTGCGCCGACTCGACGCGCGCGGTGACGGTGGACATGAACGGCGATGTCGGCTCCTGGAACTTGACCTTCTCGATCGCGGGCCGTAGCCGGTCGGCCGCGCGCGCGACGAGCGGAGAGTGGAACGCACCCGAGACCTTGAGTTTCACCGCGCGGCGCGCGCCTTCGCTCTGCGCCTGCTCGATGCACGCCTCGACGGCGTCGTTCTCGCCGGAGACGACGACCTGGCCCGGGCAGTTGTAGTTCGCCGGCCACACGCCGAGGATGCGGCGACAGAGCGCCTCGACCGTCTCGTCGGCGAGGCCAAGGATCGCGGCCATCGAGCCTGGGTTCTTCGCCGCAGCCTCTGCCATCGCGAGCCCGCGCTCGCGCACGAGGCGGATCGCCTCCTCCACCGACATCGCCTCGGCGGCGGCAAGCGCTGCGAACTCGCCGACGGAGTGGCCGATGACGAAGTCCGCGCGCACGCCGCGCTCCTGCAGCGCCGCGAGCATCGCCAGCGACGTCGCGACGAGCGCCGGCTGCTGGACGGCGGTGTCGAGCAGCTCCTCGTGGTCGGCGTGGAAGCAGAGGCGCTCGAGATCGAGGCCGCTTGCCTCGCTGCCGCGCTCGAAGACGGCCTTCGCGGCGGGGATCGCCTCGGCGATGTCACGGCCCATTCCGGCCTCGTACGAGCCCTGTCCGGGGAAACAGAAGGCGATTTTCGTCATGCCGAAAGCGTCCACTTCATGAGTGCGCTCCCCCATGTCAGCCCGGCGCCCATTCCTGTCATTAGTACGAGCTTGCCAGGTTGAAGCCTGCCGTCGCGCTGTGCATCCGCAAGCGCGAGCGGAATCGAGCCGGAGGACGTGTTGCCGTAACGGTCGACGTTGACCACCACACGATCGGACGGAATGCCGAGCTTCTTGGTTGCGTGGTCGATGATCCGGACATTCGCCTGGTGGGGCACATAGACATCCACGTCTTCGATGCTCATTCCGACTTGCGCCAACACATTCTCGGCGGACTGGACGAGGATCCGGGTGGCGAACTTGAAGACCTCGCGGCCGTTCATCTTCACCCGTTTGTCGGCGTCGTCGAAGAGGCGTGAGCCGCTGCCCGGCAGCGCGAGGTGCTCGCCGCCCGAGCCGTCGGCGCCGAGCTCGAACGCGAGAAAGCCCGGCTGGTCGGCCGCCTCGAGCACGACCGCGCCGGCGCCGTCGCCGAAGAGGACGACCGTCGAGCGGTCATTCCAATCGAGGATGCGGGAGAGGATGTCACCGCCGACGACGAGCGCGCGGTTGGCGAGACCCGCCGCAACCATCCCGTACGCCTGGACGACCGCGTACATGAAGCCCGTGCAGCCGGCCGAGAGGTCATACGCGCCCGCCTCTGTGGCACCGAGCTTCTCGGCGAGGATCACCGCGCTCGCGGGAAAGGACATGTCCGGCGTCACCGTCGCGACGATGATGAGATCGATGTCCTTGCCGGTGAGGCCCGCCTGCGCGAGAGCGGCCTCACACCCGGGCAGCGCGAGATCGGAGAGGGCCTGTGCATCCGAGGCGATCCGGCGTTCGCGGATCCCTGTGCGCTCGATGATCCACTCGTCCGACGTGTCGACGAGCTTCTCGAGCTCGGCGTTCGCCAGGATCCGGTCCGGCGCGTACGCACCCAGGCCGGTGATCGTCACGGGGACGTTGGCCTCGGCGATCACGCTGCCGGCTCCTCCCTTCCTATGAAGACGGTGAGCATCGCCTCGACCGCCGTCTCGCCTCCGACACTCGCACGGCCCTGCCCCTTCGCGATCGGGCCGCGCACGCGGTGGAACTCGCACTCGAGGTCGAGCACATCGCCCGGCTCGACGATCCGCTTGAAGCGGCAGTCGTCGATGCCGGCGAAGAACGGGATGCTGCCGCGGTTCTCCTCGGCGGCGAGCACCGCGACGGCGCCGCACTGCGCAATCGCCTCGATCGTGAGGACGCCCGGCATCACGGGCCGTCCGGGGAAGTGCCCGGGGAACCACCAGCCGTCGCTGGGCACGTGGAGGCGGCCGCGCACCTTGCGGCCCGGCTCGAGCTCGACGATCTCGTCCACGAGGAGAAACGGCGGCCGGTGCGGGATGATCGACTCGATCGTCTCCCGCCCGAAGGGAGTGGCGGGCAGCGTCACGCGACGTCGCGGTTCTCGAGCCGTTCGCGTAACCGGTTGCGGCCGCGGTGGGCGTGGCACTTCGCCGTGCCGACGGGCATCCCGGCCGCGGCGGCGATCTCCTCGAACGTGAAGTCGTAGCCGTCCTTGAGGACAATCACCTGTGCCTGCTCGGGGGAGATGCTCGCCAGGGAGTCGCACAGCTCGCGGCGCAGCTCCGACATGCGGACGCCGCGGCCAGGGTCATGCTCGACGTCGGCGCCGAGCTCCTCGGGCAGCGGCTCGTGGACCCGCGAGCGCTTCCGGTCGGCCGCGTCGCGGCACGTGTTGACGACGAGCCGATGCAGCCACGTCGAGAATTGCGACTCGCCGCGGAACTGGCGGAGCCGGACGCAGAGCTTTGCGAGCGACTCCTGCGCCGCGTCGCGCGCGTCCTCCGGATCGCGAAGCAGGTGCCGCGCAAGTCGCTCGACGCGTGGCGCGTGCCTGGTGCACAGCGCCTCGAGCGCGGCGGCGTCGCCGTTCTTCGCGCGCGTGACGAGGATCGGGTCGCTGAGGCTCGCGTAGTCGAGCGGGCGCGGCGCGCGCAGCGGTTGGCGGACTCCCCTCAAGGCAGATCTAGTCTAAGCAGCTGTGTCGTCGGACCTGACCCCGGACGTCGTTGAGCCGCTGCTCGGCGGCCGGCTCGGCCGCCCGTACCGCTTTGTCGGCGAGTGCCCCTCGACGCAGCGGTTGCTCGGCGGCGACGACCCCGAGGGCGCGACCGTCGCCACCGACCACCAGACCGCCGGACGCGGACGGCTCGGACGGGTCTGGGAGGACGCTCCCGGCCGCGGGCTGCTGTTCTCCGTCCTGCTCCGCCCGACGCTCCACATGGCGATCTGGCCCGAGCTGTCCCTCGTTGCAGGCGAGGCAGTCGCGTCGGCGCTGCCCGTCGACGCCCGCGTCAGCCATCCGAACGACGTGATGGTCGACGGCCGGAAGATCGCGGGAATCCTCCCGGAGGCGACCACGGGGCGCGTTCGGCTCGGGATCGGAATCAACGTCAACCAGACGGCCGCCGAGCTGCCGGACGAGACGGTCAAGCCGACGACATCGCTCCGGATCGAGACCGGCCGGGAGTGGGAGCGCGGACCGCTCCTCGCGGCGATCCTCCTCGAGCTCGAGCGGCGCTACGACGCCTGGCAGAGGCGCTAGCTAGCCGACGAGCTCGGGCTCGCGGGCGAGCTCCGCACTCTGCTCGCGGAACTTCCGCGCCGCGTCGATCGCGGCGCCGAGGTTCAGCCCCTTGTCCTTCGCCTGCTTGATGAGCATCACGGTCTCGAGCGCGTCGATGTCGTAGATCCGCTGCTTGCGGCCGCTCGTCGGGATCTGAGCCTTGTTCGTCCAGTAGTCGAGCTGCATCTTCGAGATGCCGGCGATCGTGCAGACCTGGCCGAGATAGAACCCGACCTTGCCGAGATGGTCGGCGAGGTTGATCGGCTCGAGTAGATCGACCTGGCGGCTGATTGCCACGCGAGAGTTATACGCCCCTCGCACCGCCTAATGGAAGGAACCGCTACTCGGCCGGGAGGTCGGCGCCGGTCTCGTCTGCGTCGTCTGTCGCCTCGGACTCGACGACCGGAGCGAGGGCGGAGACGGTCTCGTCGTCACCGCGCAGCCGCATCACGATCACGCCCTGGGTCGAGCGGCCGAGCCGCTTCACGTCCTCGACGGGGATCTTGATCATCGTGCCGCTCGTAGAGATCAGCATCACCTGGTAGCCGTCACGGACGACGCGGGAGCCGACGAGGTAGCCGCGCGCCGCCGTGAGCTGCACGGTCTTGACGCCCATGCCGCCGCGGCCCTTGACCGGGTACTCCGAAACCCGCGTCCGCTTGCCGTAGCCGTTCTCGGTCACGACGAGGAGGTCGGCGTCGTCCTCGGCGATGTTGATCGAGATGACCTCGTCGTCGGCGCGCAGAGTCATGCCCTTGACGCCCTCGGTGTCGCGCCCCATCGGCCGCGCGTCGGTCTCGTGGAAGCGAATCGCCTGCCCCTTCTTCGAGACCATGAGGATGTCGTCCTTGCCGGTCGAGTGCCGCACGCCGACGAGCTCGTCTTCGTCGCGCATCTTGATCGCGATGATCCCGTCGGCTTTGAGCGGCGTGTTGTACGCCGAAAGCTCCGTCTTCTTGACGACGCCGTTCTTCGTCGCGAAGACGAGGAATTTCGCCTCCGCGAAGTTCCGCGTCTGGACGACGGCGCGCACCTTCTCCTCCTGCCGGAACGGGAGAAGGTTGACGATCGCGCGGCCCTTCGACTGGCGGGAGCCGAGCGGCAGCTCGTGCACCTTGAGGCGGTAGACCTTGCCGACGTTCGTGAAGAAGAGGAGGTAGTCGTGGGTCGAGGCGACGAAGAGGTGCTCGATGTAGTCGTCCTCCTTGAGCTCCATCCCCATCACGCCGATGCCGCCGCGGCGCTGCTCGCGATAGGCCGTCACCGGTAGCCGCTTGATGTAGCCGGAGCGGGTGATCGCGATGACCATGTCTTCCTCGGCGATCAGGTCCTCGAGCTCGAGCTCGTCCTCGGCAGCGACGATCTCGGTGCGACGGTCGTCGTTGCGGCCGTAGATCTGCTTGATCTCGAGCAGCTCCTCGCGGATGACGCCGTCGATCTTCGCCTGGTCGCCGAGGAGCATGCGGAGCTCCGCGATGCGCTCTCGCAGGTCGCGGTGCTCGTCCTCGACCTCCTTGCGGGCCAGGCCTGTCAGGCGCGCGAGCCGCATCTCGAGAATCGCCTGGGCCTGGATCTCGCCCAACGAGAACTGCTCCATCAGTCCGGTGCGCGCCGCATCGGTGTCGGCGGCGGAGCGGATCAGCGCGACGACAGCGTCGATGTTGTCGAGCGCGATGAGGTAGCCCTCGAGAATGTGGGCGCGGGCCTCGGCCCTGCGCAGCTCGAACTTCGACCGGCGCGTGACCACTTCGCGCTGGAAATCGAGGTAGTGACGGACGAGCTCGAGCAACGACAGCGTCTTCGGCACGCCGTCTACGAGCGCGACGGCGTTGTAGCCGAACGAGGTCTGGAGCGGCGTGTGCTTGAACAGCTTGTTCAACGCGACCTGCGGGATCGCCTCGCGCTTCAGCTCGATGTAGATGCGCATGCCGTCCTTGTCGGAATGGTCTTGCAACGCGTCGTCGCTCAGCGGAATCTCCGTCAGCACCTTGCTCTCGACGAGGTCGGCGATCTTCTCGATCACGCCGCCCTCCCCGCCCTTGCGGACGCCGTACGGCAGGTCGGTGACGATGATCGCGTTCTTCCCGCCGCGCAGCTCCTCGATGTGGGCGCGCGCGCGCATGACGATGCGGCCGCGTCCGGTGCGGTACGCGTCACGGATGCCGGAGCGGCCGACGATGTAACCGCCGGTCGGGAAGTCGGGGCCTTTGACATGCGCCATCAGGCCCTCGACGTCGATCTCCGGCTTCTCGATCATCGCCACGACGGCATCGATCACCTCGCCCAGATGGTGCGGCGGCATGTTCGTCGCCATGCCGACGGCGATGCCGGCCGAGCCGTTGACGAGCAGGTTCGGGAAGCGTGACGGCAGGACGCTCGGCTGCTTGCGCGACTCGTCGTAGTTCGGCTCGAAGTCGACCGTGTCGGCATCGATGTCACGCAGCAGCTCGGTTGCCATCCGCGACAGACGTGCCTCGGTGTTGTGGCTCACGAACCCGTTCGTGAGGAACGAGTGGTCCGCACTGTCGACCCGCAGCGAGTACACAGGTTTCACGCCGGCGTCCTCGATCGACGCGACCTCCGCGTAGTAGTAGTCGCCGGTGACGAGCGGCGCGATCGTCGCGCGGACCTCGTCGGAGGCGATGCGCTCCATGATTGCCTTCCCGCCGCGATCCCAGCGCTCGATCCGGTCGATGTTATGGCGGCGAAGCCAGCCGTCCTCACTCTCGGAGCGGACGTACCCGGCAAGGTAGGGGACGTGGTCGCCGCTGAGAGCGCGACTTGCCTCGGGGATCTCCGCGAGCAGCGACTCGAGTTTCCGCTGCTTGGCGTCGAGGAAGCCGACGTCGAGCGAGAACTTCCGCGCGTCGCGCCGGTTCGTGATCACGACCTTCGTCTCGCCGTTCTCGTAGTGGCAGAGGCGCGAAATGACGCCGAACTCGAGCAGGAGCAGCTGGACGTCCTTCGCGAGCTGCTCGCTGCGAGTGGAGTACGAGATCTGGATGGTCTTCCGCGGCAAGAGCGAGCACGAGCCATCGCCCTCGAAGAGCGACCGGAGGAAAACGCGCTTCACCTGGCGGTTGCCTCGCCAGATCGACTCCGGCACCCGCTTCGCGTCGCTGCGAACGCCGACGAGATCCGCGAGAACGCTGTTGCGGACGGATTCGAGATTCTGAATGTCAAGCTCGAGGAGCTGCGAGCCTGAGCGAATCTCCCTCTCATACACGTATCGCTTCCCTCCAACGACTTCGTCGTACGCGCCGACGACAGCCTCGAAATATGCGCGGTCGAGGTTGTTGAAGCCGCCCCGCTTCTCGCTCAACCAGCCCTCGGCGACGAAGGCCCCGAGCAGCATCGCCTCCTGCTCCTCGCGTGGCGAGTACCAGCCCTCGTCGTCCCGGTTCATTCGCGCCATGAGGACGCGATCGCCAGCGGCGATCTCGTCCAGCCGCTTCCAGAGCAGGAGCGGCACGCCGACCATGCCGACGAGGCAGAGGACAGGATGGTTGTGCGTCCCTGTGAGCTCGTAGCCCTCGCGCGTGCGCAGCCGCAGCGTCGGGTGCTCACCGGAGTGGAAGAACATCGACGCCGTCACCGGCCGGCCGAGGCGGTCAAGCACTTCGAGCTCGACGGGCGTGTCTGACTGGGCTTCCGCGCCGGGGACGAGATCGGCGATGCGGATCGAGCCGCTCAGCGTTTCGACCCGGGTCTCGGGCGCGAGGCAGTAGCGCATCGCCGCGGCGGGGTCGCCGTCGATGGAGCCGAAGTTTCCCTGGCCGTCGACGAGCGGATAGCGCAGCGAGAAGGGCTGCGCCATGCGCACGAGCGTGTCGTAGATCGCCGAGTCGCCGTGCGGGTGGTAGTTCGCCATCACGGCACCGACCGTCGAGGCCGACTTCTTGTACGGCCGGTTCGGCTGCAGGCCCGCCTCGTGCATCCCGTAGAGCACGCGCCGGTGCACCGGCTTGAGGCCGTCGCGCACGTCGGGCAGCGCCCGCGAGACGATGACCGACATCGCGTAGTCGAGGAAGCTGGTGCGCATCTCCTGTTCCAGCTCGCGGCTCTCGATGCGCCCGCCGCCGATCGGGTCGTGCGTGATGTCAGACACGGGCCGTCTTACACATCGAGGAACCTCACGTCCTGCGCGTTCTGCTCGATGAAGAGGCGGCGAGGCTCGACCTCGTCTCCCATCAGACGCGAGAACCACATGTCGGCGCGCGAGGCGTCTTCGACGTCGACACGGACGAGCATGCGGCGCTGGGGATCCATGGTCGTCTCCCACAGCTGCTGGTGGTTCATCTCCCCGAGACCCTTGAAGCGGCTGAGCTGGATGCCTTCCTTCGCGAGCTCGAAGGCGCGGTCGCGTAGACGCTCGAACGTGTCGGCGGTCGCCGCGTGCTTGCCGAGCTTGAGCGTGAACGGAGGCAGGCCCCCGGTGACCTCGCGCAGCCGCTCGTGCGTGCGCCGTACGTGCTCGTAGACCGGGGACGCGAGCAGCCCGCTCGGGACCGTCACCTCGTGCGCGGCGCTCGTCTCGGTCTCGACGATCTTGATCTGCACCGCGTCGGGGCCGGCATGCAAAACGGTGAGTTCGTAGCCATCCGCCGGCAGGGACTCGGCCAGCTTCGCCACCTCGGCCGGCGTCTTCGCCTCCGACTCGACGGCGCCGCGCGCAATCACGAAGTCTGCGGCCTCGGAGCCGAAGTCAGAGCGCAGTCGCGCGGACCAGCCGCTGAAGTCGCCGAGCGCCTTCTGGAAACGCGCGTACTTCGTCTCGGTCAGCTTGACCGTAGTGCCGTCGCGCGCGGCGATCTCGAGATCAGGGAACTTCTCGCGGACGAGCAGCTCCTCGAGCTGGGCCTCTTTGACGAGATACGTCTCCTGCTGGCCGAACTTGGCGAGATACAGCGGCGGCACGGCGATGTACACATGCCCCCGATCGAAGAGCTCCTGCATGTGCCGGTAGAGGAACGTGAGGATCAGCGTGCGGATGTGAGCGCCGTCGACATCCGCGTCCGTCATCACGATGATCCGGTGGTAGCGAAGCTTCGCAATGTCGAACTCGTCGCCGATGCCGGTGCCGATCACCTGCACAAGCGACTGGATCTCGGCGTTCGAGAGCACCTTGTTGATCCGGTTCTTCTCGCTGTTGATGATCTTCCCGCGCAGAGGCAGGATCGCCTGGTTCGACTTGTCGCGGGCCTGCTTTGCAGAGCCGCCGGCGGAATCGCCCTCGACGATGAACAGCTCGGTCAACTCCGGGTCGCGGATCTGGCAGTCGGCGAACTTCTTCGCCATACCGCCCCCGAACGCGCCCTTGCGCCGCGTCAGGTCGCGCGCCTTGCGCGCCGCCTGGCGAGCCCGCGCCGAGGAGATCGCCTTCATGATGATCTGCTTCGCGTCGGTTGGGTTCTCCTCGAGGAACTCGGCGAGGCGCGCATTCACCGTCTGCTCGACGAAGCCACGCACCCACGGGTTGCCGAGCTTCGTCTTCGTCTGACCCTCGAACTGCGGCTCCTGCAACTTGACGGAGATGACTGCTGCGAGACCCTCGCGCACGTCCTCGCCTTCGAGGTTGTCCTCCTTCTCCTTCAGCAGCGCCTTGTCGCGCGCGTACTTGTTCAGCGTGCGCGTCAGGGCCGCGTTGAAACCGGAGAGATGCGAACCGCCCTCGTGGGTGTTGATGTTGTTGGCGAACGAGAAGACCGACTCGACGTACTTGTTGTTCCACTGCATCGCGACCTCGACCGCTCCGAGCTCGGTTTCGCCGTCGAAGTAGACGATGTGCTTGTGGATCGGATCCTTCGCCTCGTTGATGTGCGCGACGAAGTCGCGGATGCCGCCCTCGTAGTGGAACTCGACCCGCTCGCCCCCGGCGCGGTCGTCCGTCAGCGTGATGCGCAGGCCGCGCGTGAGGAACGCCGTCTCGCGCAGGCGCTGCGAGAGCGTTTCCATCGACCACTCGATCTCCTCGAAGATCTCGCTGTCGGGCATGAACGTGATCGTCGTGCCGGTCGTGTCTGCTTCGCCGACGACCTCCATGTCGCCCTGCGGGATCCCGCGCGCGAATTCCTGCCGGTAGACCTTCCCGTCCCGGCGCACCTCGGCCGTCAGCCACTCCGACAACGCGTTCACGACGGAGATGCCGACACCGTGCAGGCCGCCTGAGACCTTGTAGCCGTGGCCGCCGAACTTGCCGCCCGCGTGGAGCTTCGTCATCACGACCGTGAGTGCCGGCAGGCCTTGCTCGGCCATCATGTCGACGGGAATGCCCGAGCCGAAGTCGACGACCGTGACGGAATTGTCCGGATGGAGCGTCACATCGACGCGCTCGTTTCGATCCTGGAGGGCCTCGTCGACGGAGTTGTCGACGACCTCGTAGATGAGGTGATGGAGACCCCTGGCGCCGGTCGTCCCGATGTACATGCCGGGGCGCAATCTGACCGCCTCGAGACCCTCGAGGACCGTGATGTCCTTAGCGGTGTAGTCTGTTTCGGTCATGAAAAAAGCCCTGCAAATAACGCATTTGCGGGCTGAGAGAAGTGTATCAGAACGGCCGGTCGTCCGGAGTGCGAACGAGCGCCGCTTTTATCACTTTTGCGACAGATTCACGCAGCTCCCGATCGTCGATCGAAGCGGCCATCTCGTCGGCCTCCCGCACCTGCTCCGGCGACGGCGCCGGGGATGAGGGCAACGCCTCGCCGGGGGCGTCCTCCGGCAGAGGCCCGGGCACGAAACGCAGCCGCGGCCGGCCGGGAAGGCGGGTGGAGATCTCCGGAGCCTGCTGGCTCAGCTCGAATCCCCAGATCGCGTCGCGGACATGGACGACGAGCGTCCCGTCGGCTTGCGTTCGTGCCGGCCAGGCGTTGCGGGCGATCTCCGGACCGACGGCCGCGAGCCACGCGTCGTTCTGATCCACGCCGGCCGAGCTGTCGATGCCGAGGCGGTGCAACTCGCCGCGGATGCCCTCGCCGACAGGCTCCATCAGCGTCCCGCCTCGACGGCCGCGCCCGGCGTGACCTCGAGGAGCTGGTCCGGATCCGCCGGCAGCATCGCCGCGTCCGTCGCCGTGATGAGCGCCTGTCCTGCGACGCGCACGCGCTCGGCAAGGAGCAGCCGCCGCGCCGGGTCGAGCTCGGAGAGGACGTCGTCGAGCAGGAGGAGCGGCGGCACCCCGCTCCGCGCGGTGATCGCCTCCGCTTCCGCGAGGAGAAGCGCGAGGAGCGCGAGCCGCTGCTCTCCCTGTGAGCCGAAGCTGCGGAGGTCGCGGGCGGAGGAGGAGAGAAGCACGTCGTCGACGTGCGGCCCGAGCGAGGTCGTGCCCCGCTCGAGATCGCGCGCGAGCACCGCATCGAGCGCCTCGCGTGTCGGCGGATCGCCCTCGTAGCGGATCGCGGCCTCCGGCAGCCCGAGCTCGCCGGCCCGCTCAGCAAACGCCGGCGACAGGATCTCGATCGCCTCGATCCTGCTTGTGACGAGCTCGGCGCCGAGCGTCGCGACGCGGTCGCTCCACGGCTCGACCGCCCCACGGCTCGAATAGCCGCTCGCCGCGCGCCGCAACGCCGCGTTCCGCTGCGCGACTGCGGCGCCGTACTCGGCGGAGAGGTTCGCGCGCGCCGGCAGGAGCCGGCCGAGCACGCGATCGAAGTACGCGCGGCGCGCGGCCGGGGCGCCTTTCACCACGCCGAGGCGGTCGGGGGTGAACACGAGCGTCGAGACAGCGGATCGCAGCTGCTCCGCGGCTCGCAACTGGGCGCCGTTCAGCCGCGCGCGCTTCCCCTCTCCCGGCCGGATCGTCAGCTCGATCTCGATCCCCACCTCGCCGCGGTGCCCGGTCACCGCCGCGCGGGCCCCGTCGTCGCCGAAACGAACGAGTTGTGCGTCCGCGCGCGTGCGCGGGGAGAAGCCCTGCGTCGCGACGTGAATCGCCTCGAGGAGATTCGTCTTCCCGACGCCGTTCGGCCCGACCGCGAGCACGAGACCCGGCCGCACCGCCAACTCGAGCCGCTCGTACGACCGGAAGCTGCGGAGAGAGACGCTAGAGACGATCAGCCGGACCCTGCCCTTTGGGCCAGGGCCTTCAGCCCGGCAGGCGGATCGGCATGACGAGGTACGTGAAGTCCCCGTCCACTCCCTCGAGCACCGCCGGGCGCAGTGGGCTGATGAGCTTGAACTTCACGTCGTCGCCCTCGATGGCGTCGATCCCGTCGCGGAGGAACTCGGCGTTGAAGCCGATCTCGAGCGTGTCGCCGACGAACGGCACCGGCATCGACTCGCGCGACTCGCCGACCTCCTGCGTCCGCGCGAACACCGTGAGCTCGCCTTCCGCGAAGCGGAGGTGGAGCGGCGTGGCGCGCTGGATCATCACGCCGGCGCGACGGACGACGTCGAGAAGCTCGAGCCGTGGAATCGTCAGCTCGTACTCGAACGCCTCGGGCAGGAGTTGGCGGATGTTGGGGAACTGGCCGTCGATCCGCCGCGACGCGAGCCATACGTCGCCCGCCGAGAAGATGACTTGGTTCTCCTGCACACCCACGCCGATCTCGTCCGCGTCGCCGGCGATGCGCGCGAGCTCGAGCAGCGCGCGGCTCGGGATGATCGCCTCGAGATCCGCGGCTGCCCTGCCGAGCGACGTCTCCTTCACCGCGAGACGGTACGAGTCGGTCGCGGCCATGACGAGCTTGTCGCCGGCGAACTGGACGAGGACTCCGGTCAGCACCGGGCGCGCTTCGTCGCGCGAAGCGGCGCGGGCGACGCGATTGATCGTCTCGAGCAGCGGCGCGCGCTCGACCGTGAACATCGGCGTCTTGCCGACCTCGGGTAGGCGAGGGAAGTCCTCGGCGTTGAAAGTCTGCAGCGTGTAGCTCGCCGTGCCGGAGGAGACATGGACGACCGATTCTGAGGCGCGGTGCTCGAGCGTCACCTCGTCAGCCGGCAGCAGCCGCGCGATGTCGACGAGCGTACGACCGGGAAGGACGATGGATCCCTCTCCCTGCACCTGCGCCGGCACGGCCGCGCGGATCGAGAGCTCCATGTCCGTCGCAGCGAGCCGCAACTCGCTCCCACTCGCGTCGAGCAGGATCCCGGAGAGGATCTGGATCGCCGTCCGCGTCGACAGCGCCCGCGACACGGTGGAGAGGCCATGCACGAGCTCCTCCTTCGAACAGGTGATCCTCAGGTCTGCGCCGACTGTTGTTTCACTCTCGATCATCTAAATGTCCTCATAGAAGTAATAGGTGGTGTGGACGGCGGGGGAAACGGTCGTCTGTGGCGCGGTCAGGGCGGTTGGCGTGTGGAGGGTCATTGTGGAGGATCTGCGCGCATCCACAGCGGCGAAGCGTCAGCGGACCTGCTTCACACGTGCGGTGAGTTCCTGCACAAGGTTGTACACAGACCTGTCCTCACGGATCAAGCGCGAGATCTTCGACGTGGCGTGGATGACCGTCGTGTGGTCGCGACCGCCGAATTCCTTGCCGATCTTTGGGAGCGACGAGTCGGTGAGCTCGCGCGAGAGGTACATCGCGACCTGGCGCGGATAGACGATGTTCTGGGAGCGCCGGTCGCCGCAGAGCTCTTCGAGGGTGAGACTGAACCGCTCGGCGACGAGATCCTGGATCCGCTTGATCGATACTTCGGCCGCTTCGCCCTGAGGGAACACGTCGCGGAGTACGTCCTGCGCGAGCTCGACCGTCATCGGCCGCCCGGTCAAGGACGAGAAGGCGACGACGCGGGTGAGCGCGCCCTCGAGCTCGCGGATGTTCGTCGAGACGCGGCCGGCGATGAACGTCATCACCTGCTCGTCCTGGATGTTGATCCCGTCGACCTTCACCTTGCGGCGGAGGATCGCGATGCGCGTCTCGAGGTCGGGCGGCTGGATGTCGGTGATGAGTCCCCACTCGAAGCGGCTGCGGAGCCGCTCCTCGAGCGTCGCGATGTCGCGCGGCGGACGATCCGACGAGAGCACGACCTGGGAGCCGGCCTCGTAGAGCGTGTTGAAGGTATGGAAGAACTCCTCCTGGAAGCGCTCCTTGCCCTCGAAGAACTGGACGTCGTCGATGAGGAGCAGGTCGTACGTGCGGTAGCGCTGCTTGAAGCCCTCGATGCGCGACTTGTCGCGGAGCGAGTTGATGAAGTCGTTGACGAACGCCTCGCTCGTGACGTAGCGAACGGACAGCGCCGACGAGTGCTCGCTCACGTACTGCGCGACCGCGTGGAGGAGGTGCGTCTTCCCGAGACCGGTGCTCCCGTAGATGAAGAGCGGGTTGTACGCCTGCGCCGGCGCTTCGGCGACCGCGAGCGCCGCGGCGTGCGCGAACCGGTTCGACGAGCCGATCACGAACGAGTCGAACGTGTACTTCGCCTTGAAACCGCCGCTCTCGGGCCGCTTCGGTAGCCGTTGGACCATGGGAAGGACGCCGTCCTGCCGCGACCCGTGCTCCGGCTCGCCCACTTCGGCGACGCGCAGCTCGAGCGGCCGGTCGCTTCCGGTCACGTCGCGCACCGCTGCGTGCAGTAGGCCGCGGAAGTGCTGGTCGATCCAGTCGCGTGAAAGCTCGTCGGGAACGGTGAGGACGAGCGTCTCGCCTTCGAGCTCGAGGGTGCGGACGCCGCCGAACCACTTCCCGTAGGTGCCGTCGTTCAGGGCCTCCTGGAGCCGTGCGGAGATCTCACTCCAAAGGTTCTCCGCAGACAGCTCGATTTGGTCTTCCACTGCTTGTTCCGACCCTCCTCCGACAGCCGACTGCGAGCATAACAGCGCCTCTCCGAGGGACAAACTTCGGCGATTTGCAGGGAGTTTCGGGACCGTCAGAATCCCTCCACAGGTGTGGAAAGTCGTGGGGGAAACTCACTCCAACGGCTTGTCTCCGCGCTCTCCGCCTGTGGATAAACCAGTGGACGAGGGAGCGCCGAACGCTGGCTATACTGCCGCGACGCCCCGCCCTCGGCGGGGATTTTTCTGGCAAAGACCGAGCCTTTCGTCTCCCGTGAAGCGCACCTACCAGCCAAATGTCCGCCGCCGCAAGCGCAAGCACGGCTTCCGTGCGCGCATGTCGACGAAGGCCGGCCGCGCGATCCTCAAGCGCCGCCGCGGCAAGGGCCGCACGAAGCTCTCCGCCTGACGCACGGGCACCAAGCTGACCCAGGACTAAGCTGACACGGTGAAGCGCGCCAACCGCCTGTCCCGGTCGAGGGACTTCGACGCGGTGCATCGCCGCGGCCGCTCGGTCTCCTCGCGGTACCTCGTCCTCTACTGGCTGCCGCAGGAAGAGCCGGCCGCGCCGCGGATCGGGTTCGCCGTGCCGCGCGCAGCGGGCGGCGCCGTAGAGCGGAACCGCATCAAGCGGCAGCTCCGCGAGGTCTGGGACGCGCGCCTCGACGTGGTAGCGCCGGGCCACGATTACGTCCTCATCGTCCGCCCGGGATTGCCCGAGGCCGCAGAGGCGAACGGCTTCGCGTGGCTCGGCGAGCAGGTCGACGAGCTGCTCGGCAAGACGGGAGCGATCGCCGCGTGAGCGTTGTGCTCCGCGTCCCCCGCTATGCCGGGATCGGTCTCGTCTGGGCGTGGCGGCTGACCTTCGGCGCTCTCTTCCCGACGTCGTGCAAGTACGAGCCGTCGTGCTCCGAGTACGCGATCCAGGCGGTGCGGAAGCACGGTCTCGTCAAGGGCGTCGCGCTCGCCGGCTGGCGGCTCCTGCGCTGCAACCCGTGGAGCCACGGAGGCCACGACCCGGTCCGATGACGCACGCGCTTCTCGCCACGTCGATCCCGATCCTCGGCCCGCTCTTCGGTTCGCTCGAGAACGTGATGAAGCACGTCCTCAACTTCTTCCAGTCGAGCGTCGGCCTGCCGTGGGCGTGGTCGATCGTCGCGACGACGGTCGTCGTGCGGATGATCCTCGTGCCGCTGACGATCCGCCAGCTCCATTCGATGCAGTCGCTCCAGCAGCACGCGCCGGAGATGAAGCGGATCCAGCAGAAGTACAAGCACGACAAGCAGAAGCAGAACGAAGAACTCATGAAGTTCTACCGGGAGAACAAGATCAACCCGGCCGCGTCGTGTCTGCCGATGCTCCTGCAGATCCCGGTCTTCATCGCTCTCTACTACACGCTCAAGCACTTCGCCACGAATTTCCTGTGCACGACGCCGGCGACAAGCGTCCCGACCAAGACGGGGGGGCTGAACGCCGCTTGCGAAGCGGTCGTCCACCACACGAATCTCTCGTTCCTCCACTTCATTCCGTCGATCGCGGACGGGACGACGGCGCACTGGGGTGGCTACGTGCTCCTCGTCATCTACGTCGCGAGCCAGATGGCGTCGGGCCTCTTCATGGCCCCGACCGCGCAGAAGTCGCAGCGGATCATCTTCATTTTCATGCCGCTCGTCTTCGTCTTCGTCATCGCGCGGTTCCCTGCCGGCCTCGTCCTCTACTGGGTGACGACGAACCTGTGGACGGTCGGGCAGGGGCTCATCACGCGGCGGCTCGTGCAGCGGACTCCCGCGCCGGCCGTCGAGAAGCGGTCGTCCCGAACCCCGCCGAAGGAGGACGACGGGTCGAGTGGCAACGGCGCCTCGCCCGAGCCGGCGGCTCCCACGCCGTCTCCCGCTGCGACCGGCAAGCCGCGGCAGGTGCGGCGCAAGAAGAGCTCGGGGAGGCGGAGGTGAGCGACTTGACCGTGGAGGCGACGGGAGAGACCGTCGGCGAGGCGAAGTGGGCGGCGCTGCGCGAGCTCGAGCAGCGGCATCCCGCGCTCGACAAGTCGGCCGTCCGTTTCGAGGTCGTGTCCGAGGGCGAGCGCGGCCTGCTCGGCGTCGGCTACGAGCCGGCGCGCGTGCTCGCGCATCTTCCCGCCGAGGCTGCGGCGGCCGCTGCTGCCGCCGTCGAGGAGGCCCCCGCCCAGGACGAAGGCCAGGCAGCCGAGGCGCGCTGGCTCGTCTCGCGAATCGTCACAGAGCTCGGGATCGAGTCGAGCCTCGACGTCGACGAGGGCAAGGACACGATCACGGTCACCGTCTCCGGCCCGGACGTCGCGATCCTCATCGGCCGGCACGGCCAGACGATCGACGCGGTGCAGTACCTCCTCAACGTCATCCAGTACCGCGCGTACGGCGAGGCGAAGAAGGACGTCGTGGTCGACGCGGCCGGCTACCGCGAGCGCCGCCGGGCGACGCTCGAGGCGCTCGCCGACGAGATCGCCGAACGCGTGCGCGAGTCCGGCGCGGCCGAGGAGCTCGAGCCGATGACCTCGGTCGAGCGGAAGATCGTCCACCTGCGGCTGAAGGAAGTCGCCGGTGTAGCGACCACGTCGGAGGGGACGGAGCCGAATCGCTACGTCGTCGTCCTTCCCGACTGACGACTGGCTCGCCGCAGTTGTTGCGACGCCGGGCCTGACGGCGCTGCGCGACCTTGGCCGCGCGCGAGAGATGCTGTGGGAGGACGCGCGTCGGGCCGTGCCGCTCGTCGAGCTGTTCGAGGGGCCGATCGTGGACGTCGGCTCGGGCGGCGGGTCGCCGGGGATCCCGCTCGCGGCGGCGCTGCCGGATCGCGAGGTGACGCTGCTCGACGCCGAGCGGCGGAAGTGCGACTTCCTCCGCCGGTGGGCACCGCCGAACGCGGCGGTCGTCTGGGGCCGCGCCGAGGAGCAGCCCGTCGAGAGCTTCGGCGTCGCGCTTGCGAAGGCGCTCGCGCAGCCGCCGGTTGCCGTGGAGTGGTGCCTGCCACTCGTGCGCGTCGGCGGCGCCGTCATCCTCTGGCTCGGCCAGACGGCGGATCTGGCCGCGGTTACCGCGGTTGCCGAGAAGCTCGGCGGCGGCGGTCCGGAGGAGAACGAGGGTCTCGTCCTGATCCCGAAGATCGCGCCGACGCCGGTGGGATTTCCGCGACGGCCCGGCATCGCGAAGAGGCGTCCGCTCGCCTAGCGACAATAGGCGCGGATGACTCGCATCTACTCCGTCGCGAATCAGAAAGGCGGCGTCGGCAAGACGACGACCGCCGTGAACCTCGCCGCCTGTCTCGCCGAGGCGGGCGAGCGCTCGCTCGTCATCGACCTCGACCCGCAGGCGAACGCGACCTCGGGGCTCGGGATGCGGGCGAACGGGACGTCGAGCTACGACCTCCTCGACGGCGCGCCCCTCGCCGAGCTCGTCAAGCACACCGCCTTCGAGAATCTCGACCTCGTGCCGGCCAAGCCCGATCTCGCGGGCGCGGTCGTCGAGCTCGCGCGTCGCGACGACGGCGAGCGCTACCTCGCCGAGGCGCTTGCGTCCGGCAGCGAGCAGTACGACTTCGTCTTCCTCGACTGCCCGCCGTCGCTCGGGCCGCTCACCGTGAACGCACTCGCCGCATCCGACCGCGTCCTCGTTCCGGTGCAGGCCGAGTACTACGCGCTCGAGGGCCTCGCGCAGCTCATGCAGTCGATCGACCTCATCCGGATGCGGCTCAACCCGGGTCTCGCGATCGGCGGCGTCCTCCTGACGATGGTGGACGGCCGCACGCGACTCGCCGCCCAGGTCGAGGAGGAGGTGCGCCGCCACTTCGGCTCGCTCGTCTTCCGCACGTCCGTGCCGCGGTCGGTGCGCCTCGCGGAGGCGCCGAGCCACGGCCTGCCCGCAATTGCCTACGACCGTCGCTCCGCCGGAGCCGACGCCTACTGGAAGGTGGCGATGGAGCTTGTCGAGCGCGCCTGAATCTGCACCGCGTCGCGGTCTGGGCCGCGGCCTCGAAGTCCTGATCGGCGGGCACCCGGCTCCGTCGGAGCTGTTCGAGATCCCCGTCGACGCGATCCATCCGAACCCGAAGCAGCCACGGCGGCGGTTCGAGGCCGAGGCGGCCTCGGGTCTCGCCGACTCGGTGCGGAATCAGGGAGTGATCCAGCCGCTGCTCGTCCGGCCGCGCGGCGTCGGCGGCTACGAGATCGTCGCGGGCGAGCGCCGGTGGCGGGCGGCCCGGGAGGCGGGCCGCGAGACGGTGCCGGCGGTCGTCCGTGCCGTCGACGACCGCGACACGCTCTTGCTCGGCCTCGTCGAGAACGTCGCGCGCGAGCAGCTGACCGCGGTCGAGGAAGCGCGCGCCTACGCCGTCCTCATCGACGAGTTCGATCTCTCCCTCGGGGACGTCGCTGAGCGCGTCGGACGCTCGAAGCCGTCCGTCTCGAACCGGATTCGCCTCCTCGAGCTGCCCGACGACGTGCTCGGAATGGTCGAGCGCGGCCAGCTCAGCGAGGGCCACGCGCGCGCTGTTCTCGCCGTGCCCGACCACGAGGGACGCCGCCGGCTCGCGCGGGAGATCGTGAAGCGCGGCCTGTCCGTGCGTGCCGCCGAGCAGCGCGCCAAGTGGGCGGGCGCGAGGCAGCGGCCGCGCACGCGCTCCGTTCCGGTCGATCCCGATCTCGCGGCCCGCGTCACGACTGCGCTCGAGCAGCTCACGGGCTACGGCGCGCGGGTCGTTCCCGGCCGCGTCGAGCTTGCGTATGCCGACGAGCACGACCTCGCCGAGCTCGCGGAAGCGCTCGAGAACGCCGCCGCGCGCTTGTAGCACGAGCGAAGACAGTAGGGTTGCGACGAGTCGTTCCCCGCAGGAGGGAGTCGTGGTGGAGAGGCACGCGGTCGTCGCCGCGCTCGCCGGCGCTGTCGTCGTGGCGGTGCTCATGGTCGCCGCTTGTCCGGCAGCAGCCTCCTCGATTCCGGGTAATCCCCTGGGGCCTGGCGGCGACGGCGGCCCTCCCCCCGTCACCTTGTCCCGGTCCTCCGGCCAGACCGGCGCGACGACGGCCTCCTCCGCGAAGCCCCAGTCGGTCGGCGGCCTCCTCATCCTCCTTGGAATCGGCTTCGTTGCGGGGATCATTGCCGCCGTGTCGCCCTGCGTGCTGCCGGTGCTCCCGATCGTGTTGGCGGGAGGCGCAGCCGGCGGTCGGAGGCGGCCGTACGCGATCATCGCGGGCCTCGTCGTCAGCTTCACGGTGTTCACGCTGTCGGCGTCCGCGCTTCTGTCGGCCCTCGGGTTACCACAGGACACGCTGCGCGACGTCGCGATCGGTCTCCTCTTCCTCGTGGCGGCGACGATGTTCGTGCCGCGGCTGGGAGAGGTGATCGAGGCGCCGCTGGCACGGTTGAGCCGTCGCCCGAGCGGCGACCTCGGCGGCGGATTCCTGCTCGGAGCGAGCCTCGGCCTCGTCTTCGTCCCGTGCGCCGGCCCGGTTCTCGCGACCGTCACCGTGCTCGCCGCGCAGCACCGGTTCGGCGGAACGCTCGTCCTGCTCACGCTCTGCTACGCGCTCGGCTCGGGCGTCGTCCTGCTCGTCATCGCGATGGGCGGACAGCGAGTCTCCGCTCGGTTGCGCGCGACGCGCGCCTGGTGGAGGCCGACGCTCGGAGTTGTGATGGCCGGTGCCGCGATCGCGATCGCCTTCAACCTCGACCAGACGCTCCAGACGAGGCTCGGCTCCTACACGAGCGTGTTGCAGCGCCATACCGAGGAGTTGGGTTCTGCCACCTCCCACCTCGGCAGCTTGCGCGGGAACGCCAGCAGCCTGAACCTGACGGCGGCGCCGGTCCCGACTCTGCCCGGCAAGCTGCCGAACTACGGTGCCGCTCCGGAGTTCGCGGGGATCGTCGATTGGCTGAACACGCCGGGCGACCAGCCGATCACGCTCGCGAGCCTGCGCGGGAAGGTCGTCCTCGTCGACTTCTGGACGTACTCGTGCATCAACTGTCTACGCACGCTGCCGCACCTGCTCGGCTGGGACACGGCGTACCACCGGGACGGGTTCGAGATCGTCGGCGTGCACTCGCCGGAGTTCGCGTTCGAGCATGTGCTGTCGAACGTGCGCACTGCCGTCGGCAGCCTCCACGTGACCTGGCCGGTCGCGCTCGACAACAACTTCGTGACGTGGACGGCATACGCGAACCAGTACTGGCCGGCCGACTACCTCATCGACCGCAACGGCAACGTCCGCGACATCTCATTCGGCGAGGGCGGCTACTCGCAGATGGAGACGGCGATCCGCAAGCTGCTCGGCGTCTCCGGCCCGAGGACCGACGTCTCCAATCTGACCCCGACCGACCAACTCACGCCCGAGACGTATCTCGGGCCCAACCGCCTCGACCTGGCGCGCTACGTCGGAACTCGCCCAGTCCCCGGCCGGGAGAAGACGTACCGCCTCGCCGCCTCCGTGCCCGAGGACTCGATCTCGTTCGGCGGCCGCTGGACGCTCGCCGGCCAGGCCGCGACCGCCGGCTCGGGCGCCCGGCTCCGGCTCCATTACCACGCGCGGGACGTCTTCGCCGTTCTCGGTGGCCACGGCCGCGTCACCGTGACCCTTCGCGGCCGGCCGCCGCAAACGATCGACGTCAACGCCGACCGTCTCTACACGGTGCTCTCCGGCCGCGCGATCGCAGATTCGACCGTCGAACTTGCGTTCACCCCGGGCGTGCGTGCCTACAGCTTCACCTTCGGCTAGTCCGCCCGCCCGCCCAGCCTCGGTCGGGTAGGCGGGGGTCCGGCGACCGGCCGGTAGCCGGCGAAGGCGGTCTCGAGGACACCCTCGCCGCTCGAGATCCCGGGCAGCTGCCGTCGCAACTCCTGCTCGCGGGCCGCCGGGATGGTCGCCTCGACGCTCGCGAGCACGCCGCCCCGCACTTCCGGAGGGTCGTTGGCGGCGCCGAGATGCGCGAGCGCGCGGAGTAGCGAGCCCAGCGTGTCCACCGGCAACTCGATCCGGGCTTGGAGGATCGGCTCGCACACGGCCGTGCCCGCCTGCTCGAGTGCCCGGCGGAGAACGATCGCCGTCAGCCCCTCGTAGTCCCGCGGCATGCTCATCGGCCCACGCTTCGACGGCGGGCCGTCGGCCGACGCATACTCGCACGCGGTCATCGTCACGATGCAGTCCGTGACGCGCCAGCCGTGGAGCCCCTCCCGCAGCGGCGCATGGAGGTAGCGGTTCATGGACTCGGCGAAGAGTTCGCGGCTGCTGAACACGTAGAGCGGCAGCCAGCGGTTGGCGACCTCGAGCCGGAACTCGACGCCGCTGTCCTCCGGCCCCGGCTCGACGCGCAGGCCGACCGTCGCCGAGAACGGGTTCGTGGGCTTGTTGAGGATCTCCACCGCCTCGGCGCTGCCGGCCGGCCGCTCGACATGAACCGTCGTCGTCTCGGAGAACTCGACGGCGATGCCGTGCTCGTCCGCGAGCGTCGCCCCGATCACCTCCTGCTGCACCTGACCGTAGAGCGACACGGCGAGGACGCCGTCGTCCTGTCGGACGTCGATGAGCGGATCCTGCTCGGCGAGCTGGGCCAGCGCCACGCTGAGCTCGTGCTCCTGCGCGGGATGGCGGGCGCGGATCACGGCTTCGAGCGTCGGCGGTGCGAAGCCGGCCTCGATGCGCCGGGCCGGCGGCCCGCCGAGCGCGTCGCCGACGCGAATGTCGCGCAGGCCCCAGAGCTTCGCGATCTCCCCGGCCCGTGCCTCGTCGCGCTTGCTCTCGCCGCCTCCCGCGAACGCGGTCATCGCAGTGAGCTTCTGCTCCCCGAAGCGGTCGCGGACGCGGAGCGTGCCGTCGAACAGCCTCGCGTAGGCGATTCGCTCGCCGGACCGTCCCCGCTCGATCTTGAACACACGCGCCGAGAGCGGTGCGTCCGGATCTCCGGACGCCGGCGGCAGCAGCTCCGTGATTCGTGCGAGCAGCGGCTCGATTCCCGCCCCGGTGAGCGCGGAGCCGACGAAGGCGGGATGGACGAGGCCCGCGCGCGTCTGCGTGGCGAGGGCAGCCTGCAGGCGCTCGTCCGGCACGACCCGTCCGTCGACGTAGTCGGCGAGGAGTCCCTCGTCCCGCTCCGCGAGCGTCTCGAGCAGCCGGTCACCGAGGAACGTTGCGGCCGGCGTGAGCCGCTCGCGGATCTCGCCCAGCACGCGCTCGGGATCCGCCCCGGCGCGGTCGATCTTGTTGACGAAGAACAGCGTCGGCAGCTCGAGCCGCGCGAGCGCGCGCCACAGGATCCGCGTCTGCGGCTGCACTCCTTCTACGGCAGAGACGACGAGGACGACGCCGTCGAGCACTCCGAGCGAGCGCTCCACCTCGGCGATGAAGTCCGGGTGCCCCGGCGTGTCGACGAGGTTGACGGTGACGTCGCCGAGCGTGAACGAGACCACCGCCGCGCGGATCGTGATGCCGCGCTGTCGCTCGAGCGAGAGGTAGTCCGTGCGGGTGGTGCCGGCGTCGACGCTGCCGGGCGCGTCGATCACGCCGGCGGCGTAGAGCAGCCGCTCGGTGAGTGTCGTCTTACCGGCGTCTACATGCGCCAGGATCCCCAGATTGAGCAACGAACGAGCCACGAGCCATGTCCTCCTTGTAGGTCACAAAGGCCTGCTGGATTGACATGACGTGCGGCACGCGATCCTCCCGGGTCGGCGCTGGACGACGAACGACGCGATCATAGTTCCTCGAGCGCCTCGCTACAATCCGCTGCCGCAGCGGGCGATTAGCTCAGTTGGTTAGAGCGCCGCTCTGATAAGGCGGAGGTCCCTGGTTCGAATCCAGGATCGCCCATTTTCCCGCGCGTTTCCGGCCCGAGGCTCTGAGCTATATTCGAGAGGAGGCGCGGGATGCAGGAGATGAACATCTACGGGGTCAGCTTCGATCTCGTCGGCAAGCAGCCGATCGTCCTCCTCAAGACCGCAGACGGCAACAAGTTCCTCCCGATCTGGATCGGCCACAACGAGGCGGCCGCGATCCTCATGAAGCTCCAGAGTCAGGAGTCGCCGCGCCCGATGACCCACGACCTCCTCTCCGAGATGGTCGAACAGCTCGGTGCGTCGATCGCCCGCATCACCGTGACCGAGCTCCGCGAGAACACCTTCTACGCGCAGATCACCGTGCTGCAGGACGGCCAGGAGATCGAGGTCGACTCGCGCCCGTCCGACGCGATCGCGCTCGCCATCCGCACCGAGGCGCCGATCTTCGCCGCGGACGACGTCATCGCCGAGTCGGCGATCGAGTTCGAGGGCGACGACGTCGACGAGGAGCAGCTCGAGGCCGAGGTCGTGAAGTTCCGCAGCTTCCTCGAGGACGTCACGCCCGACCAGTTCGTCGTCGACGAAGACGACTAGTTGAGCAACACGGCGGCCGCGAGGGCGGCGCCGTTGAACAGGCCGTGCACGAGCATCCCCGGCACGACGCTCTCGGTGCGGTCGCGGAGCCACGCCAGCGCAATGCCGAAGGGAACGAGCACGATCAGCGCCTCGAGCAGGCCGTGCGCGAGGCCGAAGGCGCAGCCGATCAGCAGAATCGACGGTGCGCGGCCGAGGAAGCGGAACAGCGACTGCCCGGCGCCGCGAAAGGTCAGCTCCTCGACGAACGGCGCCACGACGGCGAAGAGGACGAGGTTCGCGGCGAACGCGCCGGCGTGGGCCGGCTCCCAGTGGACGTTCGTGATCCCCTGCTCGCGGCCCGGGCTCTGCGGGAGCGGGATCCAGCTGGCGATCGCCTCCCAGGCCCAGATCGCGACGATGGCGAGGAGGGCGAGCCCGAGAGCACGCCGCCAGCTCCGCGGTGGCCGCAGCGCGAGCAGGTCGAAGCGGTCGATGCAGATGAGCAGGACGATCCCGAGCCAGACCGCGTAGAGGACCATCCCGCCGGCGAAGGTCGAGTACGAATAGACGCTGACGTGGCCGGTCGCGTGGCGGTTGTTCCCACCGCTGAAGCGTGCCGAGTAGTTGAGCGCCGCGATGGCGGCGACGAAGAGCGACCAGAAGGCGAGGCGCGTGTAGCTCGGGCCGGGTTTTGTGGTGGCCTCCACGACGGCGAAGCCTATGCTGCGGCCCGTGCGTCACTTCACCCCCGACGAGGCGAATGCTGCCCTCGAGCACGTCCGGCCGCTCGTCGAGCAGCTCGTCGCCCAGCGTGCCGAGCACGGCGCGGCGCTCGAGCGGCAGGAGGAGCTCGAGCGGAAGATCCGCGGCAACGGCGGCGGCATCCCGCCTGCGCAGCTGGCCGAGGCGACCGCGGAGGTGGACGCCCACGCGCGCCGTCTCGCGAAGCTCGTCGACGAGATCGCAGGTCACGGCGCAGAGGTGAAGGATCTCGACTCCGGCCTCATCGATTTCCCCGCGCTGCGGAAGGGCGAGACCGTTCTCCTGTGCTGGCAGCTCGGCGAGGACGAGATCGCCTTCTGGCACGGCATCGACGACGGCTTCGCCGGCCGCCGCCCGTTGCCCCTCGACGAGGAAGACTGAGCCATGCCGTTCTGGCATCGGATCGTCATCGCGGCCAGCGTTTTCGTGCTCGTGTCGATCCTTGCGCGGCTCGTCGACTGGCGGCTGAAGCGGCGGCCACTCGCGCCGCAGGCGGAGACCCGCTACCTCGTCCTGCGCCGGGCCATCACCGCCACGATCCTCGTCGTCGGTCTCTTCTCGGCGCTGCTCGTGATCCCGCAGGTTCGGGCCATTGCCGGTGGGTTGCTGGCGTCGTCGGCCGTTCTCGCGGTGATCGTCGGCCTCGCCTCGCAGCAGGTCCTCGGCAATTTCATCGCCGGCCTCGTCATCGCTCTGACCCAGCCCGTCCGCATCGGCGATCGCGTGACCTACGCCGGGGTCGAAGGCACGGTCGAGGAGATCGGGATGACGTACACGTTCATACGCACCTTCGACGGGCGCCGGCTCATCGTCCCGAACAGCAAGCTCGCCTCCGACACGATCGTGAACGCCTCGATCCGCAACCGCGAGACGTTCGCCAAGGTGAGCGTGTCATTGCCGCTGACCGCCGACATCGAAGCCATCGTCGAGGCGCTTCGTGCGGTTGTCGCGGCGGAGCAAGACGCCGAGGTCTATCTCGAATCCCTCGACGCGTCGGCGAGCGTTGTCGTCAGGGTTCTCGCTCCGGACGAGCTCAAGGCCGAGTGGCTTGAACGCGACCTCCGCCTCCGCGTCCACGGCCGCCTCCGCGAGCTCGGCGTCTGGACGAGCTAGACCGTCGTCGTTTCTTCGATCGTCGTCACGGACGTCGTGTCTTGAGTCGTGGCTTGGGTGGTTGTCGTTTGGGCTTGTGAGGTGGATGTCCCTTGGGTGGATGGCGCTTGGGCGGCTTCGGCTTCGGTGGGGACCGATGTCCCAGCGGAACGAGAGGGCTGGATGTGCTCCCCCTTCGCGCGGTCGTCGAGACGACTCCCGACGGACTGGCTGCCGGCGGCCGTGCCACCGCCCACGCGAGGATGCCTCCGAGGGAGGCGAGGAGAAGCAGCGCGAGGGCGATGACGACCGCGCCGCGGCGCGATCGGCGTTCCGGCGCGGCCGGCGGAGGCGCCGGCATCACGCGGGTCGCCTCGGCGTCGACTGCCGGAGCCACGACGACCGGAGCGGCGCCGAGCGCCGCGAGCAGCGCCGCCCCGTCGGCCGGCCGCGCAGCAGGATCTTTCGCGAGCGAGGCGTCGGCGAGCGCCGCGAGCGCGGGCGCGGCGGCTGGGTTGACGGAGCGAACCGTCGGCGCCGGACGGTTGCGGTGCATGTCGACGAGAGCGAGAACGTCGTTCGTGACGAACGGCAGCGCCCCCGTCAGTGTCCGAAACAGCAGGACGCCGAAGGAGTAGACGTCGCTCGCCGGCGTTGTGGGTTCGCCACTCGCCTGCTCCGGGGAGAGGTAGGCCGCGGCTCCGAGGACCGTGCCGGCTTCGGTCAACGTGCCCGGCCCGACAGCGCTCCGCGCGAGCCCGAAGTCCGCGAGCTTCGCGCGTCCCTCCTCGTCGAAGAGGACGTTCGCCGGCTTGAGGTCGCGATGGACGAAGCCGCGCTCGTGGAGATGCGCGAGCCCCGCGGCGATCCCGGTAGCGATGCCTCCGGCAATCGCGCCGGGCAGCGCGCCGTTCCGGAGTCGTTCCTCGAGCGTCCCGCCCGAAAGCCACTCGAGCGCCATGAACGGGCCGGCCTCGTCCTCGCCGTAGTCGAAGACGCGCATGACGTGCTCGTGCTGGAGCGATGCGACCGCCCGCGCCTCGCGCCGGAACCGCTCGAGATCGGCGGTCGGGGCGAGCAGTTTCAGCGCGACCGTGCGATCGAGCGTGTCGTCGTGGGCGCGCCAGACTTCCGACATCGGCCCGTGGCCCGCGAGGGCCTCCAGCCGGTAGCGCCCGGCGATCTCGTCTCCGGGACTCACAAATGCGGTATGCCTCGTACGTGAAGTCCCTACTCACGTTCGAGGAGGCTCAGGCGCGGATCCTCGCCGCGGCTCGCGCCTTGTCTGCCGAGCCGGTCCCTGTTGCCGCCGCCGCCGGCCGTGTTCTCGCCGAGGACGTGACGGCGGCAGTCGACCTCCCGCCGTTCCCGAGTTCGGCGATGGACGGATACGCCGTGCGCACCGCCGACCTGCCGGGGACACTGCTCGTCGTCGGGGAGTCGGCCGCAGGCACCCCGTTTTCCGAGACGCTCGGGCCAGGCGAGGCGGTCGCGATCTCGACCGGCGCGGTCGTGCCCGAGGGCGCCGACGCGGTCGCACCGGTGGAGATTGTTTGCAATCGTGACAACAGCATCGAGACAGATCGTGAGCTGGAGCCGGGCTCGAGTATCCGGCCGCGCGGCGGTGACGCTCGCGCCGGGGACGTCGTCGCGGCCGCCGGCCAGCGTCTCGGGCCTGCCGGCATCGCCGCGATCGCCGCCGCCGGCGTCGCGTCGGTCTCGTGCTCGCGTCGTCCGCGCGTGGCGGTCCTCGCCACCGGGAGCGAGCTCGTCGTGCCCGGCGAGCCGCTCGGGCCCGGGCAGATCTACGAATCGAACGCGCTCATGCTCGCCGCCGCGCTCGCCGCCGCTGGGGCGGAGATCGTCGGGGCTCCGGCGGTTCCCGACGACGAAGCTTCGCTGCGGGAGGCGCTCGAGCGCGGCCTCGAGTGCGACGTCCTCGTCACCTCGGGCGGCGTCTCGGTCGGGGAGCACGATCTCGTCCGCGAGGTCGAGCAAGAGCTCGGCGTCGAGGAGTCGTTCTGGCGCGTCGCGATCAAGCCGGGCAAGCCGCTCGCGTTCGGGACGCGCGGCGACACGCTCGTCTTCGGCCTTCCGGGCAACCCCGTCTCGGCGCTCGTCGGCGCGGAGCTCTTCGTAAAGCCGGCCCTTCGCGCGCTGCAGGGGATGTCGGAACCGCTGCCGCGGTTCGAGCCGGGCCGCCTCGGCAGCGACTTGCAGCGGAACCCGGAGCGCGACGAGTTCGTTCGCGCGCGCGCTCGCAACGAGGGCGACGCGGTCGCGCTCGAGCCGTTGCGCGGTCAGGAGTCGCACATGATCGCGAGCGCGAGCACCGCCGACGCGCTCGTCCACATTCCACGTGGAAACGGCAAGCTCACCGCCGGCTCGGTCATTTCCTGGTTGCGCCTGAACGCTCCGTGAGCGCGGCGCGGCGCCGCTGGGCGAGGATGAGCGTGCGGATCAGCTCGCGGATCGGGCCACGCCGTGGGCCCTCTCCCGGCGCGGGATATGGCGCATAGCGGTTGCCGACGAGGGCGAACAGCTGTCCGGTCGCCGCGAGCCAGGCCAGCGCGATCACGAGGAGTGTCCGCGGCGCGTAGCCGACGGCGAAGAGCTGCGCGATGTACCACGGCGCGTCCCAGCCGAGCCCGTACTGCGTGGCGAACGTCCACACGAGATACGCCGGGCCGACGAATCCGAACAGCAGGACGATTGCGCGAGCGGCGCGAGGCCGAGCCTGCACTTGCGGCAGCCAGAGCCAGAAGTGAAGGCAGGGAAGCAGGAAGATGAGCGCGTAGGGATTCGTCGCGGCGACGAGTAGGCCGACCACGGACAGCGCGAGAAGTGCGGCGGTGTGGCCGGCGAGCTCATCCTCTGCGTCGACGGGACGGCGCGGCCGCAGCCGGTCTCGTACGGCGAGCCATGAAGCGATGCCGAGCAAGGCAAGCACGAGCAGCGCCCCCACCGGCCAGCGGACGTCGTTGAGGGGCGCGGGCCGTCCGCCGGTGTCGCCGAGGAACCCGGCCTCCGCAAAGAGGAGGAACGCGATGCCGCCGACGGCCCAGAATGCCAGGCGGCTCCGATAGCTCCGGAAAGCCGGCGCGATCGGAATCCGGCGCCTGCGGCAGCGGGCGAAGAGATCGACAGCCGCGGCGATGAAGGGCAGGAGCATCGCGACGAGGACGAACTCGATCGCCCAGCCTCGGATCAGGCGCCGTCCGAGGAAGAGGTAGCTCGATGGACCCTGCGCAAGGGCGACGCCTTCCTCCATGGCATCGACCGAGTCCTGCGTCGCGAGACCGACCTCGGTGAGCCGAGCAACGTGCAGGTGAGCCGTCGTCGAGGCTTCGGCCGGCCTGGCATGGGCGGTGGTGACCGTGACTGCCGGTGTCCCGCTGCTCACGAATGGCGCCTGTTCGTACGTGTTGAACGGAAATGCGAGGCTGACCAGCTGGTCGAGGGCACTCGGCCGTGCCGCGTTTCCGGCCGACTCCTTGTTGAGGGCCTCCCGCATCGTCTCGAGCAGGCCCGGCGCCGGCGAGCGCGGCGTGTCCCCTCCGAACTCGAGCCGCGGACTGCCCTTGCCGCCGATCGAATCGAGGTTGATGACGGCGACGACGTTCCTCCGCGTGGACGCCTCCCCGGCGAAGTGCGCGGCGCCGAGCGCGCCCTCCTCGGCGCCGTCGGTCGAGACGAAGGCGATCGAGTACGGGAGCGAGTTGAGCAGCGCCGTGCGGCTCGGCGCGTACGAGCGCGCGAGCTCGATCAGCGCACCCGTGCCCGACGCGTTGTCGTTGAGGCCGCTGCCCGTGCCGCTGTCGTCGCGGTGTGCCATGACGACGATCTCGCGCTGGGAAAGGCCGGCCTTCTCCGCGACGAGGTTGACGAGCGTCGTCTTCCGGCCGTGGATCGTGGCGGTGAACGTGTCCCGCTGCACGTCGAATCCGTACGGCGCGAGCTCGTGCTTGAACCAGCGCTGCGCATCGACCGCGCCGGGCGTGCCCGGGACGCGGTTCGGGTCGCGGGTGGCGAGATCCTCGGCGATCGATGCCGCCGCGGCGCCGTCGAATGCAGCCGGCAAGTTCCGCAGCGTGAGCGACGGCGGCTGCGAGACGCTGAATGCGAGGAGGAGGAGCGGGAGCGCCACGATCAGCCAGGCGCCGCGGTAGAGCCGTCCGTTGACCGGACGCTCGAGCGAGCCCGGCCGCGGCCGTCTGCGCTCGGATGCAGGCGAGACGGCCGTCATACGCCCGCCCAGTCTATGACCGTCTCAGGACAAACGTTTTCCCGTGGAAACGACCGAGGGTTGAACTGCCCCGTGCGAGGGAACGCCGACCTTGACGGCGACGGGGACGCGGAATGCTAGAAATCGCCAGGTTGGACGCCGTGAATCTGCGGACAGCAAGAGAGAGGCGGCTGATGAGCGAGGTGGCGCTGGCGGACACGGAGGGCGGCGGGGTCGACACGGGCCGAACGGTCCGGCTGCGCGTCCCGGCTCGCCCGGAGTACATCGCGCTCGCTCGCCTCGCGCTCAGCGGTCTCGCCGAGCTGACGCCACTGTCCGAGGATGACGTGGCCGATCTCAAGCTCGCACTGACGGAGGCCGTCTCCAACTCGGTCCGGCACGCCTACCCCGGTGGTGACGGCGTCGTCTCCGTCGCGTACGAGCTGTCTGCGACGGCTCTGCAGATCGAGGTTGTCGACGACGGGGAAGGCTTCGATCCCGCCGTGCCGGCGCGGCTCGACGGCGACGAGCTCAGCGAGGGCGGTCTCGGCATCGCCATCATCCGGACGATCGCGGACGAGCTCGAGATCACGTCGCGGCCCGGCGAGCGCGGTTCACGGCTCCGGTTTGTGAAGCGGCTGCAGCCGGCCGCGTAGCTTCGTTGTCGAACCGGACAACGGAGCGGCGTAAGCTCCTCGTCGTTGCGAACCGGGCTCCGGTCACGTACGAGGACGGTGTCGCCCGACGCGGCGGCGGCGGCCTCGTCACCGCTCTCGCCGGCCTGATCGCGCACCACGACGTGACGTGGATCGCGAGCGCGATGAGTGACGAGGACCGCGCGATCGCCGTGGAACGCGGCGGCTCCTTCGAGGAGACGAGCCGGGACGGCCACGCGTATCGGCTCCGGCTCGTCGCCCACGATCTACCTGCATACGAGCTGTTTTACAACGTTGTCGCCAACCCGACGCTGTGGTTTCTTCAACACCGGCTCGCGTTGCGCCCGCTCGGGCCGGAGTTCCGCGAGGCGTGGGACGAGGGCTACGTCCCCGTCAACGACGCGTTCGCCGCGGCGACGCTCGAGGAGCTCGAGCGCGCGCCGGAGGCGGCGGTGCTCTTCCACGACTACCACCTCTATCTCGCCCCGGCGGTCGTGCGGTCGGCGAGGCCCGACGTCGTCAGTTCGCACTTCATTCACATCCCGTGGCCGGACCCGGACGCCTGGTCGCCGCTGCCACCGGACCTGACGTCGGCGATCCACGCAGGGCTGCTCGCGAACGACGTCGTCGGCTTCCACACGGACCGTTGGCGGCAGGCGTTCCTCGCGTGTGTCGATCGCTTCGTGCCCGGCGGCGTCCGCTCGACCCGCGTCGTGGCGCATCCGATCGGCGTCGACGCGGCCGAGTTCGAGCGGCGCGCCGACGACCCGGACGTGCTCGAGCGACAGGCGGAGATCGAGGCGTGGCGGCCCGAGCAGCTCGTCGTCCGCGTCGACCGAGTCGACCCGTCGAAGAACATCGTGCGCGGCTTCGAGGCGTTCGGGCTCCTGCTCGAGCGGCACCCCGAGCTGCACGGGAGAGTCGGCTTCCTCGCTCTGCTCGCACCCTCCCGCGAGGACATCCCGGAGTACGTCGAGCATGCGGCTGAGATCGAGGCGGCGGCCGCCGCGGTGAACGAGCGCTTCGCGCGTGACGGCTGGAGGCCGGTCGAGCTCGATATCGCGGACGACTTCCCGCACTCGCTCGCCGGCTACAAGGAGTTCGACGTCCTGCTCGTCAACCCGGTCTACGACGGGCTCAACCTCGTCGCCAAGGAGGCGTTCCTCCTCAACACGCGTGACGGCGCGCTCGTGCTCTCGGAGAATGCCGGCTCGCACGAGGAGCTCGGCGAGTGGGCGGTGACCGTCGACCCGTTCGACCTTTCCCAGCAGGCGGATGCGCTGTATGAGGCGCTGACACTTCCACTCGGCGAGCGCCGTCGGCGAGCCGACGCGATTCGCGCCGACGTGCGCGCGCATGACATCAGGGAGTGGATCGACGCGCAGCTGAGAGACCTCGACGCCGTACGATCAGTGCGATGAGCGAGCTTTCGCATGTGGACGAGTCGGGCGGCGTGCGCATGGTGGACGTCGGCGGCAAGGACGTCTCGCGGCGCCGCGCCGTTGCGCGGGCCGAGGTGCGCATGGCTCCCGCGACGGCGCGCATCCTCCGCGAGCTGCCCAAGGGCGACGCTCTCGCGACAGCTCAGCTCGCGGGAATCATGGCCGCGAAGCGCACGAGCGAGCTCATCCCGCTCTGCCATCCGCTGCCGCTCTCCCACGTCGAGGTCACGCTGTCGGTCGGCGACGAGTCGGTCGAGATCGTCTCGGTGGTCTCGACTACGGGACAGACGGGAGTCGAGATGGAGGCGCTCACGGCGGCGTCGGTCGCCGCGCTGACCGTGTACGACATGGCGAAGGCCGTCGACAAGGGGATGCGGATCGTCGAGGTGTCGCTCGTCGAGAAGACGAAGGAGCGCGTCAGCTGAAGGCGGCGGTGCTCACCGTCTCGGACGGCGTGGTCGCCGGGACACGCAAGGACGGAAGCGGCGACACCCTCGAGGAGCTGCTGCGCGCGGACGGCTACGAGGTCGAGCGGCGCGTCGTGCCCGACGAGCGAGACCAGATCGCCGCGGCGATACGCGAGCTCGCGGCCGGCGCGCGTCTCGTCCTCACGACGGGCGGCACGGGGCTCGCGCCGCGTGACGTCACGCCCGAGGCGACCCGCGAGGTCCTCGACCGCGAAGCGCCCGGGATCGCGCAGGCTCTGCGGGCGGACTCGATCGCGAAGACGCCGCACGGCCTTCTCTCGCGCGGCACGGCGGGGGTCGTCGGCTCGGCGCTCGTCGTCAATCTTCCCGGCTCGCCCGGCGGCTGCCGCGACGGATTTGCGGTGCTGCGGCCGGCGCTCTCACATGCGCTCGAGCTCCTCGCCGACGACCCGACGGCGCACGAGCAGACGTGACCGCGGCCGGCCTGACGCCGCTGCCGGCGCGCTTCGCGCGGCTCGTGAAGATCGAGCACACCGTCTTCGCGCTTCCGTTCGCCTACGTCGGCGCGTTCCTCGCGGTGAACCGATCGCCGACCGCGCACGACCTCGTCTGGATCACGCTCGCGATGGTGGGCGCCCGCTCGCTCGCGATGGCGCTCAACCGGCTCATCGATGCCGGAATCGACGCGCGGAACCCGCGCACGGCCGGGCGCGAGATCCCGAGCGGCCAGCTGTCGAACGCGCAGGTCGTGCTCTTCTGCGCCGCCTCGCTCGCGCTCTTCCTCGTCGCCGTCTGGCAGCTGAACCATCTCGTCCGGTGGCTCTGGCCGATCCCGGTCGTGGGCTTCGTCGTCTATCCCTATCTCAAGCGCTTCACGTGGCTGTGCCACCTCTGGCTCGGTGCGGTTGATGGTCTTGCGCCCGTTGGCGCGTGGGTTGCGATCACCGGGAAGATGCCGTGGCAGGCGTGGACGATCGGCGCGGCCGTCGCCTTGTGGATCGCCGGTTTCGACTTCCTCTATGCGCTCTTCGACGAGGACGCCGACCGGCGCGAAAGCCTCCACTCGATCGTGACACGGTTCGGTGTCGGCGGCGCGTTCGGCGGCGCCCGGCTCGCGCACGCGGCGACTGTCGCCTGCCTCGTCGCCGCCGGGCTGGGCCTCCCCGTAGGCGCGTTCTACTGGATCGGCGTCGGTGCGGTTGCGCTGCTGCTGGGCTACGAGCACTCGCTCGTTCGGCCCGGCGACCTACGGCGACTCGACACCGCCTTCTTCACGATGAACGGCGTGATCTCGGTCGCGTTCGCCGTCTTCGTGATCGTCGACGCGACAACGTAAGTACACGGAGGGCGCCGCTGCGGCGCGGGCGCCCTCCGTTCCGTCTTCTAGGTTCAGTGTGGGCCGTTCTAGAAGCCGAGCCTGAGCCAGAGCCTGACCTTCACACCGTTGAGGTGGATGGTGTGAACGCACGCGCCCTGCGAGAGGACGACGCCCGCGCCGTTCGAGCTGCCCGAGCCGACGGCCGCGTTCGAGAAGCCGCCGCTGCCGGTGAAGCCGGAGCCGAACGAGGCGAACAGCTCGCCACCCGGGCGGGCCACGTGGCCGCGAATGGCCCCGGTAGCCTGACCGCCGGAGATCGCGGCCTCGATCCTGCCGGCCGCGCCCGCATGGTTGCCGCCGACGATGCGGTACGCGCCGACGAGCCCGCCGACGCCCGTCGTCGTGTCGACGAGGCTGAGGGCCCTGACCGTGATCGGGCCGTTGAGCCGGCCGTCGCTGCTCACGGCGGTGCCCGTGTACTTCGCGCGCGTGAACTGGTACACGTCGCTGCTTCCGCTCACGGTGCACGTCTTCTGGACTGCGTTGGCGACACTCGTGGCGTTGAACGTCGCCGATGCCCCCGTGACGGCACCGATCTTGGTCGTCGCAACCGCGATCCCCGCTGTTGCGAGTACGGCGCAGCCGACGGCTGCGCCGACGAGGACTTTCTTGTTCCGCATTTGGTATCCCTCCCGATCCGGTCGTTCGTTGCTCTCAACCGAGAGAACACAGGAACCGTGCAATGGCCGCGTCACGCTGCAGTAAAGGGCTCGTAAAACGCAACTGGCCCTATCCTGGGCATGTGCTGACGGCTTCGAAGCTCGGCAAGCGGTACGGGGAGAAGCGCGTCCTGCGCGGCGTCGACCTCGAGCTGGCGGACGGCGGCTTCCTCGTCGTCACCGGGCCGAACGGCTCTGGGAAGACGACGCTCCTGCGAATCTGCGCCGGTCTGGCTACCCCGACCGAAGGAACCGTAGAGCGAGCCGTCGCGCGCGGCGAGCTCGGCTACCTCGGCCACGAGCCGCTCGTCTACCGGGAGCTCACCGCGCTCGAGAACCTCGACCTCTACGGCCGGCTGTACGGCGTGCCCGAGCGGCGCGAGCGGATCGGCATGCTGCTCGAGCGCTTCGGTCTCTGGGAGGTGCGCCGGGATCGTGTCGCGTCGTACTCGCGCGGGATGACGCAGCGCCTCGCGCTCTGCCGCGTCCTGCTCCACGACCCTCGGCTCATCGTCCTCGACGAGCCGTACACGGCGCTCGACGAAGCGGGGGCCGAGCTCCTCGACTCCCAGCTCGAGGAGCTGCGCGGCGAGCGGACGTTCCTCGTCTCCACGCATGACCCCGCGCGCGTCGAGCCGTTCGCGAGTGGGCGCCTCGCGCTCGCATGACGTACCTCCGCGACGTCGGCGCGCTCGCGCGGAAGGATCTCCTGCTCGAGCTGCGGGCACGGGACACGCTGCCGGCGATGCTCCTCTTCGTCGCCGCCGTCTTCGTCGTCTTCCACTTCGCGCTGCCGGGTACTCCGTCGCGGCTCGAGACGACGGGCTTCCTCTGGGTGGCGATCCTCTTCACGGCGTTGCTCGGGCTCGGGCGCGCGTTCGTGCCGGAGCGGGAGCAGCGGACGATGGACGGCCTGGTCCTCGCGCCGTGTGACCGCAGCGCGATCTGGCTCGCCAAGTCGCTCGCGACGCTCGCGTTTCTCGTGGCGGCCGAGATCGTCGCGCTGCCGCTCTACGCGCTCTTCTTCCATCACGTCGGCGGAGCGATCGTGCTCGCCGTCGCGCTCGCCGATCTCGGGATCTGCGCCGTGGGGACGTTCCTCGGGGCGATGGCGGTCGTGACGCGCGCGCGGGATCTGCTGCTGCCGCTCCTCTTCCTGCCGCTCGCGATCCCGATCGTCGTCGGCGCCGTCGGCGCAAGCGTCGCCCACGCGCCGGGCAAGTACCTCGCCTTCCTCGCGCTCTACGACGCGCTGTTCGCGGTCGTGTGCTGGGGCTCGTTCGAGTTCGTGGTGTCGGAATGAGCGCGGCGGCTGCGACAATCGGTTCCGTGCTCTCTCTCCGCCGGATCCCGCTCAGCGTGCTCGCCCTCGCGTCATTCGTGTTCGTGACGACCGCGCTCGTCTTCGTCTTCTATGTCGCGCCGAACGACGCCAACCAGGGTTTCTCGCAGCGCATCTTCTACTTCCACGTGTCGATCGCCTTCACCGCGTACGCGTGCTTCGTCTTCGGCGCGTGGAAGGCATTCCGGCATCTGTGGAAGCGCGATCCGCGCGCCGACCTCGAGAGCTACGTGTGCGTCCATCAGGGCACCATCTTCGGCGCCATGGTGCTACTCACGGGCTCGATCTGGGCCAAGATCTCGTGGGGGCACTGGTGGGTCTGGAGCGAGGACGAGCTCGTGCTCTTCCTCATCCTGTACCTGTTCTACTGCGCGTACTTCATGCTTCGCTTCTCGCTCGACCCGGGGCCGCAGCGCGCGAATCTCAGCGCGGTGTACGCGCTTTTCGGCGTGGTGCTGATCCCCGTGAGCTTCGCGGCGATTCGGCTCGCGAAGGAGTTCCTCCACCCGCGCGTCTTCACGCTGAGCGGCCCGCGGTTCGGCGGCTGGATCCTCGTCACGTACTGCGTCGCACAGGCGGCGATGCTTGTCCTCGCGTACACGCTCTACCGTGTCGAGATCGCCGGCAAGCGGCTCGACCTGCGCCTGCGGGAGCTGAGAGACGTGATGGCATGACGACTTCCGAGAAGTACGTCACGGCCGCGTACGTCGTCGTCTTTGCCGTCGTTCTCGTCTACGTGTTGCTCATCGCGTTGAAGGTCGGCCGCCTCGACCGCGAGGTCGCCGAGCTCGAGCGCCGCGTCGAGACGGCCGACGAGAGCGAGCGGCGGGAGCCGGCTTCCGTTGGCTGAGCTCCTCTTCTGGCCCGCGCTCTTCTTCTACGGCGAGGCGGCCGTCGGCTACCTCGGCGAGGCGCGCCGCCCGGGAACTCCCGGACGGCTCGCGACGTGGGGCGTTCGGCTCGGCTGGCTAGCGCAGACCGCGCTGCTCGCGGCGCAGGCTGCTCGCAACGACGGCTTTCCGTGGGGGACGTGGGCGTCGTCCCTCGACCTCTTCGTCTGGCTCGTGGTCTCCGCCTACCTCATCTGGGGCTGTCGCGCGCGGTACCGGCTGCTCGGGCTCGCCGTGATGCCGCTCGCCGTCGCGCTGCTCGTGACGGCTCGTGCCGGCGGCGGCACCGGAGTCGGCGTGGCGAGCCACTACTCGACGCTCTTCCTCGTCCTCCATGTCGGACTCGTCCTCGCCGCCTTCGCCGGCTTCACGCTCGCGGCCGGGCTGTCGGGGCTGTACGTCTGGCAGGAGCGGCGACTCAAGAGCCGCCCCGTGACGATTCTTCGTCGCCAGGTGCCGGCGCTCGCGACGCTCGACTCGCTAGCGCTGCGAACCGTCGCATGGTCCGTGCCGTTGCTCACGCTCGGCATCGCCGTCGGCCTCGCGCGGCTCGTCTCGCGCGGCGACGGGATCGATGCGGTGATCGTCGCGACGGTCGTGACGTGGGTCGTCTGGTGCTCGTACCTCGGGTTGCGGCTCGTCGCGGGTTGGGCCGGCCGCCGTGCTGCCTACCTCGCGCTCGCCGGCTTCGTTCTCGTCGTCGTCGTCCGTGTCGTCCTGCCGGGAAGCCACTTCACGTGATCCGCCTCGTCCTCGTCGGCACCTCGCATCACCATGCGCCGGTCGAGCTGCGGGAGCGGGTCGCGCTCGAGCGGAACGAGGCGCAGGGACTCGCCGCCCGGTTGGCGGACGGTGGACGCGAAGCGGTCTGCCTCTCGACGTGCAACCGCACCGAGCTCTACGTCGCGGCCGACGATGCGGAGGCTGCGGAGCGCGACGCGGTCGCCGCGCTCGCGGCGCTGGAGCCGGACGTCGAGCCGGCGCTGTACAGGCTGCACGACCGTGCGGCGGCGCTCCACCTGTTCCGTGTCGCGGCAGGGCTCGACTCGCTCGTCCCCGGCGAGGGGGAGATTCTCGGCCAGGTGCGCGTTGCGCACGAGCTCGGGACGACGGGCGTGTTCCTCGATCGCGTCTTCCGGCAGGCGCTCCACGCGGGCCGCAAGGTGCGCGCGCAGACGGCGATCGGCGAGAGTCCCGCGTCGGTCTCTTCCGCGGCTGCAGCGCTCGCGGAGCAGGTCTTCGGGACTCTCGACGGCTGCTCGATCCTCCTGCTCGGCGCCGGGAAGATGAGCGAGCAGGCGTCGCGCAACCTCCGTAGCCGCGGCGCCGAGATAGCGCTCGTCGCGAACAGCAAGACCGGTCGGGAGGAGATCGAAGCTGCGCTCGCGACGGTCGACGTCGTCATCGCGTCGACGAGCGCGCCGGGGCTCGTGCTCGACGCCGCCGCCGTTGCGCGGGCTTCGCAGGGCCGCCGCGGCCGCCAGCTCCTGCTCGTCGACCTCGCGGTGCCGCGCGACCTCGATCCGGCGATCCGCGATCTCGACGGCTGCTACCTCTACGACATCGACGATCTCGAGCAGATCGTCGCCGAGACGCTGTCGGGCCGCCGCCGCGAGGCCGAGCGGGCCGAGTCGCTCGTCGCGGCGGAGGCGGAGAAGTTCCACGAGTGGCATGCGTCGCTCGACGTGGTGCCTGCGATCGCGTCGCTGCGCGCGAAGGCGGAGGAGATTCGCGCGGCCGAGCTCCGGAAGGCCGACCCGCTCCTCGGCCGGCTCGACGACAGACAGCGCAAGGCGGTCGAGTCGGTCACGTCCCAGATCGTCAACAAGCTCCTCCACCTGCCGACGGTGCGGATGAAGCAAGCTGCCGCGGCAGCCGACGGGGTCCTCTATGCTGAGGCGGTGCGGCACCTCTTCGGTCTCGGCGAGGACGAGCGCTGAAGGTCAGGCGGGTCAGCGCGCGCCCGCTTCCATCGCAGGCGCCTACGGCTTTCATCCGGGTGCGGCCGCGGGTCGTCGCGGGTTGCGCGCCTCCTGTGCGGAGATCGATCGCCTGTGCTCGTCCGAGTCGGCAGTCGCGGCAGTAGGCTCGCGCTCATCCAGGCGGAGCGCGCTCTTGCGGCGTTGCGCGCGCCGGGGATCGAGCTCGTAGTTCTCCCGATCACGACGTCCGGCGATCGCGATCGGACGCGGCCGTTCGGCGAGATCGGCGCGCGCGGCGTCTTCGTGAAGGAGCTCGAGGAGGCGTTGCTCGAGCGGCGGATCGACGTCGCGGTCCACTCCGCGAAGGATCTGACGGCGACTGATTCGGTGGGACTGACGATCGGCGCGTTCCTTCGCCGGGACGATCCGCGGGACGCGCTGTGCGGCGCGGCCCGGATCCGGCCGGGGATGCGGATCGGGACGGCGTCGGTGCGGCGGAAGGCGGAGTTGCTTGCGCTCGATCCGTCCCTCTCCATCGAGCCGCTGCGTGGGAATGTCGACACGCGCCTGCGCAAGCGCGGCGAGCGGGGCCTCGACGCGATCGTCCTCGCGGCGTGTGGCCTGGACCGGCTTGGCCTTGCGGAGGAGATCGGCTACCGGTTCGAGCCCGAGGAGCTGCTTCCCGAGGCGGGCCAGGGCGCTCTGGCGCTCCAGGTGCGGGCGGGCGAGGAGCACCTTGTCGCGGCGGCGGACGATCCCGCGACGCGGGAGCAGGTGGACGCCGAGCGGACGGTCGTCGCGGTCGTCGGCGGCGGCTGCCTCGCCCCGGTCGCTGCGCATCACGACGGTGCGACCCTCTCCGGGCTCGTCGCGGCCGAAGACGGTTCCTGGCTCGAGAAGCGCTCCGGCACCGACCCGCAGGCGCTCGGCGAGGAGCTCGCCGTCACCGCCGCCGCGCGTGCGGCGTCAGCACCGTGACCGTATTGGCGCAAAGTCGCTACCGGCGCGGCGCAGTCGTCGCCGTATCCTGCGCAGCCCCGTGGTGGGTGGGGGTTTGGGATGGGACCTGAGGTGCGCCGTCCGCGAGTTGCCGTAACGCGAGCAGTGGCGCAGGCGGACGAGCTTGCGCAACGGCTAGACGCGATCGGGTGCGAGCCCGTGGTCTGGCCGCTTATCGCGGTCGAACCGCTCGACGCCGCGCCCATCGATCCAAGCCCATACGACTGGGTCGTCGTGACGAGCCCGAACGGCGCGGCCGAGCTCGCGCGCCGGCTCACCGCTCCGCCTCGGCGGCTCGCCGCGATTGGCCCGGGCACCGCCGCGGCCCTCCGCGCGCACGGCTACGAGCCCGATCTCGTCTCCCGGGAGTCGACGCAGGAGGGGCTGCTCGCGGAGATGCCCGAGCCGGCAGGGCGCGTGCTCGTTGCCGCCGCCGAGGGAGCACGGCGCGTAATCGCGGACGCGCTCGGTGCCGACTTCCTGCCGATCTACCGCACCGTCGAGCTTGCGCCCGACGAAGCACCGGACGTCGACGTCGTCCTGCTCGCCTCGCCGTCCGCGGCGCGTTCGCTCGCACGCACCGCGGCTCGCGCCGTGCCGGTCGTCGTGATCGGCCCCCAAACTGCCGGCGCGGCGCACGAGTTGGGCCTCGACGTTGCCGCCGAGGCGGACGAGCACGACCTCGACGGCCTGCTTGCGGCTCTCGGGAGAGCTCTCGCGGCCAGGGCGCTGAAGTAGTACGCTCCGCTCGCGGTCGTCCGCGACACGGTCACACCGGTCCGAACGGCCTGAGGCCCCCGCGAGCGCGCAAGCGCTGACGGGGGCCTCGCTGCTTCATGCCCTAGCCGAGGTGCCCGCCGAAGAAGCTGTAGTGCTGCTGCAACAGCGGGATGAGGAAGTAGAGGACGAACGCTGCGGACACGATCCACATGAACGGGTGGATCCGCTTCCACTGGCGGCTGGCGGCGCAGATGACCGTATAGGTGATGAAGCCGAAGCCGATCCCGTTCGTGATCGAGTACGTGAACGGCATGATCATGATCGTGAGGGCCGCCGAGAGGCCGATCGCGAGATCGTGGAAGTCGATGCCCGCCAGCTTGGAGGCAGTGCCGCCCTCCGCCTCGCCCTCCATCTCGGTCAGCGTGGAGATCATGAGCCAGCCGACGACGATGAGCGCTGCCGCCGTCGCCTGCGCCGGGACCATCCCGATCAGCGGCGAGAAGAACATGAACGGGACGAAGAGGAGCCCCGCGACGACCGCGACCCAGCCCGTCCGGCCGCCCGCCGCGACACCCGAGCCCGACTCGATGAACGTCGTCGCCGACGATGAGGACGCGAAGCCGCCGGCCATCGCTGCCGCGCCGTCCACAATCAGGGCCTTCTTGAACTGCGGGATGTTGCCGTCCTTGTCGACGTAGCCCGCCGCTTTGCCGACGCCAATCGCCGTGCCTGAGAAGTCGAAGAAGTCGCTCAGGAAAAGCGAGAAGACCCACACGAGGGAGGCGACGACACCGAGCTGCGTGCTCGAGAAGGAGTGCATGCTGATCTGCCCGAGCAGGTGGAAGTTCGGCGACTGCGGGATGTTGCTCCATCCCGGGAACCGGGCGACGCCGGGCGTCGTGAACGCCGTGTAGCCGGTGCCCCAGTTCACGAGCGTCGCGACGATCGTCGTACCGATGATCCCGACGATGAGGTCGCCCTTGAAGCGGATCGCCCGCAACACGAACGTGAAGACGATGCCGAAGAACGTCACGAAGATGGGCCATGTCGTGAAGCTTCCGAGCGTCACCGGCTGCCCGGCGCTCGCCGGCAGCGACTGGATGATCCCCGAGTTGTAGAGGCCGATGAAGGCGATGAAGAGGCCGATGCCGATCGCGATGGCCTTCTTCAGCTCGAGCGGGATCGCCTTGAAGATCATCTCCCGCAGGCCCGTCACGGCGAGCAAGACCATTGCGACTCCCTCGAGGACGACGAGTCCCATCGCCTCGGGCCAGCTCGCTTTGCCGCTCGCGACGAGCCCGTACGCGATGAATGCGTTCAGGCCCATGCCCGGCGCGATCGCGTACGCGTAGTTCGTCGTCAACCCCATGACGATCGACATGACGGCGGCGACGAGACACGTGCTCGTCAACACCTCCGGGAACGTGATCGTCGGCCCGAATTTGGGCGTCGCTCCGGTAAGGATGATCGGGTTGACGAAGATGATGTACGACATGACGACGAACGTCGTCGCGCCCGCCGCCGTGTCCCGCGCGAGCGTCGTGCCGCGCGCGGCGAAGCCGAAGTAGCGCTCCAGGAGCCCTGCTCCCGGATTCGACGCGGAAACCATGGTCATTGTGGGCTACCCCTCCCTAGAAATGTGTACGACGCAATACAGGAAGAAGCTAAAGCCTCCTCCTGACGGAGCACGCGCAAGAACGAGTGGCGAGGGCCGGACTCGAACCGGCGACACCCCGGTTTTCAGCCGAGTGCTCTACCAGCTGAGCTACCTCGCCCCGTAAGCGGCGGTCAGTGTAACCCGGCCCGTTAGCCTCTCCGCGATGAACGTCAAGGACACACAGCGCGAGGTGGC
>DATKRA010000022.1:0-8444 GCA_035532455.1 Gaiellaceae bacterium
GGGCCCCCCCACGAAGCGAGCGAAGCGAAGCGCTAGTAGCCGTATTGCGCCTGGTGATCGAGGAAGTCCTGATAGCTCGCGGTGAAGTAGCTGCGGTTGCTGTGCGGGATCTTCAAGTAATAGAGGTAGTCGACGTTCGCCGGGTGCGCCGCCGCCTCGATGGCCGCAGCGCCGGGGTTGTCGATCGGGGTCGGCGGCAGGCCCGGGAACTTCCGCGTGTTGTACGGGTTGTCGCTCAGGAGCTGGCTCTGCGTGATCGTCTGGCCCGGCTTGAGGTGGAGCCCGTAGCGGAGCGTCGCGTCGATCCCGAGCGTCATCCCGAGATGGAGCCGGTTGTAGATCACCGCCGCCACGAGCTTGTCCTCGCTCGGCACCGCGACCTCGCCCTGGATCATCGAGGCGATCTTGAGGACGTCGTACGGCGTGAGGTTCTTGCTTCGCGCGTACGACATGTCGACCTTCTGCCACTCCGTCTTGAACGTCTGGAGTTGCACCTTGACGAGGTCGGCCGACGTCGACTTGCGGTCGAAGTCGTACGTGTTCGGGAAGAGAAACCCCTCCATTTGCAGCTTGCTCGTCGAGAAGCCCGGCATCACGCGCGGCAGGGTCGCGGCGAGGTACGCCCGCTCCGAGAGCTTGACCGGGTGGTGACTCTCCTGCTCGGCGATCTTCGCGACGGCGCTCACACGTGCCGCCATCTGCGCGCGCGTGAAGCCTTCCGGGAAGAGGATCCGGAACTGGCGGAGCTGCTTGATCGTCGCGACCGGCGCGGCGCCGCCGCCGCAGCCGGCGACGAGCGCGGCGACGGCGACTGCTACGAGCGCGCCGCGGACCACTCGAGCCAGCCGGAGAGGAGATGCGCCGCCGCGACCGCGTCCTCGGGCGCGGCGCTGCTCCCAATTGATTGGGCGGTCTGTTGCGCGAGGTCGGTCGTGAACCGCTCGTCGAACAGCTCGACGGGAATGTCGATCGCGGCGCGGAGCGTGTCGGCGAACCGCTCGGTCTCGGCCGCCTGCTCGCCGCGCTCGCCGCGGAGCGTCAGCGGCAGGCCGACGACGATCCGCTCCGCCTCCTCGGAGTCGATGAGCCGGACGAGCTCGGCGAGGCCCGCGTCGCTGCCCGCTCTCTCGACGATCGACAGCGGCCGCGCGAGCGTCCCGGTCGGGTCGGAAACGGCGACGCCTGTGCGCGCCGAGCCGTAGTCGAGCGCCATCACCTTCACGCGAGCGCCTTCTTCGCCGCCTCGATCGCGGCTGGCATTTCATCAGGACGAGTCCCGCCACCCTGAGCGAGGTTCTGCCGCCCGCCGCCTCGTCCATCAAGGGGCAGATTCATCGCCTTCGCGAGTGTGGAGGCATCGATCTCGTCTGCGCGGGCTTTGACGACGTAGCTGATGTGGTCGTCGCTTCTGGAGAACACGACCGTCCCGCCCATCGTCTCGTTTTGCTGCAAGACCTGATCCGCGACGTCTCGGAGTTGCGCAGCCTCCATAAACGGAGCCTCGACGAACAGCAGAGCTCGGAACTCCTCGAGTGTCTCGTACACGGGAGCTGCGCGAAGTTCGTTCTTCGGCTTTTCCTTCCGCGCCTTCGCGAACTCGCCGCGCAGTGCGTCGGCCTCGCGCGCCCGCTCGTGGAGCAGCGCGAACGCCTCGCCCGCGGTGACCGCCTCGATGCGCCGCGCGCCGGCGCCGACGGAGCTCTCGGAGAGGATCGCGAACGGCCCGATCTCCGCGGTCGAGCGGACGTGGGTGCCGCCGCAGAGCTCTTTCGACCAGCCGCCGACGTCGACGACACGGACGACGTCGCCGTACTTCTCCCCGAACAGCATCATCGCGCCGAGCGTGCGCGCCTCCTCGAGCGGCGTCTCGAAGATCCGCACCGGCATCGCCGCGAAGACGTGCTCGTTCACGCGGCGCTCGACCTCGACGCGCTCCTCGGCCGTCAGCGCGGCGGGATGCGTGAAGTCGAAGCGCAGCTTGTCGGGCCGCACGGCCGAGCCCGCCTGGCGGACGTGGTCGCCGAGCACCTCCTGCAGCACCTTGTGGAGAAGGTGCGTCGCGGTGTGGTTCGCCTGCGTCGGGAAGCGGACGTTCCACGGCACGACAGCGCGCACGCGGTCGCCCTCGGCGAAGCCGGTACCCGCAAACACCAGCTCTTGATCCCCGCCCTCGAGGCGGAGCGCCTCGACGAGTTCGGCGCGCGAGCCGTCGTCGCGCTCCAGCACACCGGCGTCGGTGACCTGGCCGCCGCCCGCGGGGTAGAACGGCGACTCGGCGAGCTTGACCTGGAAGAGCCCGTCGCCGAGGTCGGCGTACGCGGTGATCGCGGTGAGCACCTCGGTGCGCTCGTAGCCGACGAAATCGGTGCGCGGCGCGCCGCTGAAGCGCGGCTCGTACCGCGTTGCCCCGCCCTGCCGCGAGATCTCGCGATGCCCCTCCATGAGGCGCGTGTACTCCTCGTCGTTCACGCCGAGGCCGCGCTCGCGCGCGAGCTCCTGCGTCAGCTCGATCGGGAAGCCGTACGTCGCCTGGAGGTCGAACGCGTCGTCGCCGGTGATCTCCCCCTTCGCCGCCGCCTCCTCGAAGATCGCCATGCCGCGCTCGAGCGTCTCGCCGAAGCGCTCCTCCTCGGCGGCGAGCGTGCGGAGGATCTCGTCACGGTGCTGGACGAGCTCGGGATACGCCGGCCCCATCTGCTCGATCACGACGTCCGCAAGGCCGGGGAGGAACGGCGGCTCCATCCCGATCCGCAGCCCGTGCTGCGCCGCCCGGCGGATGACGCGCCGCAGGACGTAGCCCCGCCCCTCGTTCGACGGCGCGACGCCCTCGGCGGAGATGAACGTCATGCCGCGCCCATGATCCGCGAGCACGCGGTGTGCTTTCGTCGCGTCCTCGGACGAGCCGTACGCGACACCGGACTGCTCGGCGACCCAGTCCATGATCAGCTGGTAGCCGTCGGTGTCGTAGACCGAGGGAACCTGCTGCACGACGCGCGCGACGCGCTCGAGCCCCCAGCCCGTGTCGATGTTCTTGCTCGGGAGATCGGTGAGCGTGCCGTCGGCGTGGAGCTCGTACGACATGAAGACGAGGTTCCCGAACTCGAGGAAGCGCTCGCACTTCGCGCAGCCGGGCAGGCAGCCCTCCGCGCAGCCGACCTCGGCGCCCCAGTCCCAGTACATCTCCGAGTCGGGCCCGCACGGCCCCGGCCCGCCGACCGACCAGAAGTTCTCGGACGACGGGAGCGGCACGATTCGCTCCGCCGGCATCCCGATCGCCTCCCAGTAGCCGATCGCCTCCTCGTCCGGCCCGAGCTTCAAGTCGGGGTCGCCCGCGTGGACGCTGACCCAGACCCGGTCCCAGTCGAGCTTCAGCCGCTCCTGAATGAACTCGGTCGCGTAGGCGATCGCGCCCTCCTTGAAGTACTGGCCGAACGAGAAGTTGCCGAGCATCTCGAAGAACGTCAGGTGGTACGTGTCGAGCCCGACGATGTCGATGTCGACCGTCCGGAAGACCTTCTGCGCCGTCGTCGTGAGCGGCGCCGGCGGCTTCTCGCGGCCGAGGAAGAACGGCATCTGCGGCTGCATCCCCGCGCTCGTCAGGAGCGTCGAGTGATCGTCGGCGCGCGGGATGAGCGGATATGACGCGCAGCGCAGGTGGCCCTTCTCCTCGAAGAAGGAGAGGAACCCCTCGCGCAACTCGGCCGTCGTCCGCATGACGGCCATTCTAGGAGTGGCGCTGGGCGGGGATGGTTTCGAGCGCGACGGAGGCGTATTGTCAGAGAGATGAAGCGCGCTCTCGTCCTCGCGACGGCAGCAGCGGTCGTTGCGGGCTCGGCCGGCTGCGGTTCCGGGCACCCGCGAGTCGCCGCGCCGACTCCACAGATCGCGATCGCGGCAGATCCGCCGCCCTTGCCCACGACCTGGCCGGCGTACCCGCACTTCTCGCAGCACTCGTGCTGGGGCCGGCCGAACGGGAGCGTCACACCGAAGTCCGTGGGGTCAGCGCCGAGCTACGCAGCCCCGCCGCGGGCTCATCCCACTCCGCCGGCGGAGATCGTCCGACGATTTCTCGCGCGATTCGGCGATCGGCGCTACGTCCGCTCGATCACCCTCGGCGCGGCACCGGCGGCGATCGGAACCGCTATTCGCGATTTCTACGGTGGTAGCCATCCCCCCGCCGACGCGCTCCACGCCTATATCGATGCGCCGCTCGCGAACTACAAGAACCAGGCGCCGCACCCGAGGCCGGCACAGAGCCTCGCCTACGGCATCGCGGAGTTCGAGGCCGGTCTCGTCGGCGGAGCGCTGCACGACGACTTCTGCTCAGCGGGAGGGGCCCCGCTGATCTCGTGGAGCGGCGAAGCCCAAGGCATCGCCGACGAGGCGATGGCGCTCGAGCAACGCTTCCCCAACCCCACCCCGGCCGCGTTCCGGCACCGCGTTGCCCTCGTCGGCCGACGCTACGGGTTCCGCGTCGCATCGCTCCGCTTGCTTCGCCCGGAACAGTTTGCGCCGCTCCTCATCGTCAGAACAAGCCGCCCAAGGAAAGCGTTCGTGAAGGACGCCGGGGAGATCGTCACGCTCCTCGATCCGGTATCGACTGCAGAACATCGAGTCGCCTTGACCTTCGAGGGATTCTTCTTCGCCGTAGAAGACGGCCGCGGCCCGTTCTTCTTCGTGCAAAACCGCAGCCGCAGCGACGCGGAGGGCAGCATGTGGGCCGCGAACGGATGTCTCCTCCCGCCGTTCGGGCCTGTTGGGCCAAACGCGAAGCCTTGCACCTGACCGGCGCGAAGCTCGTACCCCGGTAGGCCCGCCTCACGCGAGCCCGCGCGCCGCTTTCTCTTAGCCTTGCGCTCTTGCAGATCGTGAGGCGAACCCCCGCATGGCTCGGCGCGCTCGGCGCCTACGTGCTCGTCTCGTTCTTCTATCTCGCGATTCCGGTCATCTCGCACCCGGGGCGGGACTTGATCGGCTTCGGGCACGACCCGGATCAGTTCGTCTGGATGTTGGCCTGGTGGCCGCATGCGCTTCTCCACGGCACGAATCCGTTCGTCACACACGCAGTGTGGTGGCCGCAGGGAGCGAATCTCGCGTGGGACACGTCGATTCCCGGCCTGGCGCTGCTCGCCGCGCCGGTGACGCTGCTCGGCGGGCCGGTGCTCGCCTACAACGTGCTGGCCGTCCTCCTCCCGGCGCTCGCGGCCTGGACCGCGTATCTGTTGTGCCGCCATCTGACGCAGTCGTTCTGGCCGTCCGTGGCGGGCGGATACCTGTTCGGCTTCTCGCCGTACGTGTTCGGACAGACGGAGGGCCATCCCCACATGACCGCCGTCTTTCTCGTCCCGCTGATCGCGCTCGTGCTCGTCCGCTACGTCGAGGGCTCGCTCACCGGGTCTCGCTTCGTTCTCTCGCTTGCGGTGCTCCTCGCGCTGCAGCTCTCGTTCTCGACCGAGCTCGCGTTCACCCTGACCCTTGCGATCGGCGTCTCCCTCGCGGTCGCATCGATCCTCGTTCCCACGAGTCGTCGCCGCCTTCGGCTCCTGCTGCCGCCGCTCGTCGCCTCGTACGTGGTGGCCGGTCTCGTCGCTTCTCCGCTTCTCGCGTACGCGCTGCTGCACCTCAAGCACGGCGCGATCCACCCGCCCGGCAAGTACTCGGCCGACGTCCTCAACTTCGTCATCCCGACGAACCTGACTGCGCTCGGCTGGGGCTGGACGAAGTCGATCGCCAACGACTTCAAGGGCGGCCCTGCGGAGAACGGCGCGTACCTCGGACTCGCGTGGCTCGCGATTCTCGGCTGGTTCGCCTGGAGCTTCCGACGAGTGGCGACGGCGCGTTTCCTCGTCGTGCTGCTTGCGGTCGGTGTCGTGGCCGAGCTCGGGATCCATCTCACGGTGGACGGCCACGACTACATCGCGCTTCCGTGGCGGCTCCTGTACAAGCACCCGCTCTTCGACAACGTCCTGCCCGTTCGGTTTTCGATGTTCGTCGCCCTCGCCGCGAGCGTGTGCGTCGCCTGGTGGGCTTCGTCTCGACAAGCGTCACGGCCGGCGCGCATCGCTCTCACAGCGCTCGCGATCGTCATGGTCGTGCCGAGCCTCTGGCTCAACGTCTGGCATGAGCATCCGTACCGTCCCGCCTTCTTCACGCAGGGCCTGTATCGGGCGTGCCTCAAGGCCGACGACAACGTCCTCATGCTGCCGTTCCCGATCAGAAGCGACGCGATGCTGTGGCAAGCCGAAGCCCAGTTCGCGTTCCACATGGCGAACGGCTATGTCAATACAAACGCGCCTGCGGGCGTGCCCGATCCGAAGCTCGTCCATCTTCTTCAGCGTCGGACGGCGCCTACGGACCCGCGGCCGCTGCTCGCCTGGGCGCGCGGGCAGGGTGTCACGACGATCGTCGCCGCCGGACCGGGAGCCCGAGCATGGGTTCGCCTGCTCGCCCCGACCGAACGCCCTCGTCGGCTCGGAGGCGCCTATCTGTTCGGGCTCGGCGCCAACCGCGGCCGAGTGTGCAGATCGGGTTCAGCCTGAAACGTCGAACGAGAGGATCACGTCGTCCGGGATGTGCGGCTTGTTGGGCACCGGCTGCAGCCGCTCGCGGACGTTGGCGCCGATGTCCGCCGCCAGGCGCCGCCAGAAATTCGCCGCGCGTGGGTTCTCGTTCTGGAACCCGACCTCCCACCGTCCGGGAAAGCGGTCGATGGTTGCCTTCGCGGCTGCATGGCCAACGCCCGCTCGCCGTTGGGAACGAACGATGAAGAACTGGTCGAATCGCCGCACCTCGCCGGTGAGGCCGTAGACGAGGGCGAGCCCAACCGGGCCGGTCGAGCCGTAGACGAGGTAGGCGACGCGGTCCGGGTCGGGGACGAGATACGGCGCGAGATGCCGTCGCTTGAACGCGCCGTGTTCGTCCGGATGGGAGTCCCGGAACTCCGAGAGGTCGTGCAGGAACAACTGCCAGAACCGCTCCGCAATCGCGTGATGCGCGGGCGTCAACTCGCGTAGCTCGACCACACGTGGATCGTAGACAGGCGCGAAGTCGCCTCTCATCGGAAGTTCTTCCCCGGTGTCCGACACCGCCTAGTGGAACGCGCAGGCTGTCAAGCGGAAACCGTGCCGGTTTCCTACCAAGTCTGCGACGGGCTAGCTAGCTCTGGTCCCAGTAGCCCTGGAGCATCTCGGCGTCGCCACCTTCGCCGAAACCGATCACGAGGAGCTCCATTCCGTCCGGGCCTGCGGCGAAGCCGCGCGCGACGGCCGGCGGGACGCGCAGCGCGTCCCATTGCCGCAGCTCCTGCTCCTCCCCGTCGAGCTTCGCGCGGCCCGAGCCGGAGAGAACGAGATAGACCTCCTCGTGGTTCGCGTGCCGGTGGCCAAACGGGACGACGTACCCGGGTGCGAGGCGCTGGTAGCTGAAGCCGCCGCCCTCGAGCTCGAGCTGCTTGCGGCCGAAGCGGGTCTCGAGATCGGGCGCGAGACCGAAACGCTCGGCGGAGTTCCCGACGTCCTCCTTGAGATTGAGGAGCGTCCAGCCGGCCATGGCAGAGACGCTAGCTGTCCCCGGCGAGGAAGAACGATGCGAACGAGCCCGCAACCGAGGTGATGACGAAGATCGCCCAGAGCTCGAGACAGACGTCGACGATCTGGCCGGCGTGCGTGAGGGGATTCGGCATCTGCGACGAGACGGTGAGGATCTGCACCGTCGCGAAGAAGAGCGCGTTGCCGAAGCTGTGGATCTCCAGCCGCCACATGAGCAGCGTGCCCGCGAAGTCGACGACGAGCGAGAGCGCGACCGCGATGACGACCCGTGCCGCGAGACGCCGGTGGCGTTCGCTCCACGTAACGAGCCGACGAAGCTCCTCGCGTACCATCTAGCGCGCCATCGACTCCTCGTCCGCCGCGATCGTCTCGCGGATCTTCTCGAGCGAGCGCCGGATGAGGCGGGAGACGTGCATCTGCGAGATTCCGACCTGCTGCGCGATCTGCGACTGCGTCAGGCCGTCGAAGAAGCGGAGCTGGAGGATCATCCGCTCGCGCGGATCGAGAGCGCGGAAGCCCGGCGCGAGCACGGCGCGATCCTCCGCGACCTCGTACTGGTGTTCGACCGTGCCGAGCGACTCGAGCGGATCGAGGTCGTCGTCGTCCCCGCCTCCGCCGACCGAAAGCGACAGCGACGTGTACGCGCGGCCCGACTCGAGCGCCTCCAGCACCTGCTCCTCCTCCACTCCTGCCGCCTTCGCGAGCTCGGGGATCGTCGGCGAACGGCCGAACTGCACCGTGAGCTGCTCCATGAGACGCGAGAGCTGGACGTTGAGCTCCTGCAGGCCGCGCGGCACGCGTACGGCCCAGCCCTTGTCGCGAAAGTGCCGCTTGATCTCGCCGATGATGTTCGGCGTCGCGTACGTCGTCAGCTCGAACCCGCGGTTGATGTCGAAG
>DATKRA010000023.1:0-22562 GCA_035532455.1 Gaiellaceae bacterium
GGCGAGTACGCGAGGCCGCCCTTGCCGAAGAGCGAGAAGTGGCCGGTGTGCGCGAAGCTCTGCGCCATCCGCTCGTAGCCGAGCTCGTCCATGAAGACGAACGGGCCGTGTACCCGGCCGACGAGGAGTGTGTGCAACGCCGTTGAGAGGGCGGCCAGGCCGACGAGGCTCACGAGGACGGCGAGCGTGGGATGCGTGCGCACGGCCCCGACCAACGAGCGGAACCGCCGCGGCACGCGGGTCCGTCCCGCGGGCGGCGTGCCCGACTCACTCTTTCGCAACACCGATTCGACCTCCCCGTTCAATCACGAAGTGTGACTCGGGTTCCGGAGGGACTACTTCCCTGGAGGAGGGTCGTCCCCGGTCGCCCGGGTAGCGCAGTGGTCACAATGGACTCCCTATTGAGCGTTCGCGACTTTTACGACGACTACACCGACCACCAGCTCGACATCGGCGTCAACGAACGCCATCGAGCGATTCACGAGTGGCTGAAGCGTTTCGGCCTCCGGCCGGGCATCTCGGTACTCGAGATCGGCTGTGGCATAGGAACCGAGACGGAGTTGATCGCCGGCACCATCGGATCGACAGGATCGGCCCTTGCGGTCGACCTGAGCCCTGCAAGCGTGGAGATCGCACGGAAGCGCCTGGCCGACTGGCCTAACGTCGAGTTCCTCGCAGCGGACGTCACTGAGCTTCACCTCGACCGGTGCTTCGACATCATCGTGATGCCCGACGTTCTTGAACACATACCGCTCCACGATCATCTTCGCCTCTTCGCGAACGCTCGCCGCTGGATCGGTGAGAGAGGGTTGGTGCTCATCCACATGCCGAATCCGCTCTACCTCGAGTGGTGTCACGCGAATCGCCCCGAGTTGCTCCAGGTCATCGACCAGCCGATCTTCACCGAGACGCTTCTCGCCAGCGCCGTTCCGAACGGCTTCTACCTTCACTACCTGGAGACCTATTCGATCTGGATCGAGGAGAACGACTACCAGGTCGTCGTTCTGAAGCCGCGGCCCTCCCAACCCGAGTTCCACGTCAAAGAAGTCCGCGCCTTCTCTAGGCGGGGTCTCTCTTCGTCTTTCAGGCGCGTCGCCGGAGCGCTGGGGAGACGCGACCGAACTCACCCGTAGGAGTGGCCGAGTCCCCCGACACTCTTGTCTTGCTCACGGCGACGTACCCGTTCGGGCAGCGGTCGGAGCCATTCCTGGATGCGGAGTTGCCGATCCTGGCGCGCCGCTTTGACCGGGTAATCGTGGTGCCGTCTGCTCGTGAGGAAGGCGAACGGCGACTTCCGGCAGGCGTTCGTTGCGAGACTTTCCTTGCGGACGAGTGTCAGCAGAGCGTCGGCCGTTCGCTCCGGGGCGATCCCGCGTCGGCTGCGCTCTTGTTCTTGCGGGCGGTATTGAACGAAGGCGCGGCACGCGCGTACCTCAGGCACCCCAAGTCGTACCTCGGTGTGGTCGGCCTGAACCTCTGCAAGTACCGCCTCCTGCGGGAGTTCATGACGCGCGAAGGACTCGACAGCGCCGTCTTCTATGACTACTGGCTTGAGAACAGCACGCTCGCGCTGAGTCTTCTTCGCAGACGAGGGGTCGTCGCAAGAGCCGTGGCGCGCGCCCACGGGTTCGACCTCTACGACGAGAGGTCGCGTCTGGGCGCCGTTCCCTTCCAGCGGTTCAACCTGGACTCGCTCGATCTCGTGCTTGCGGTCAGCGCACATGGGCTCGCCTACTTGGCAGGCAAACACCCGGACGCGCGAGGGAAGCTGAGGCTGAGCAGGCTCGGAGTTGAGAGGCAGCAATCTCCACCGGCCCGCTCCGGCGACCGTCCGCCGCTGGTCGTGAGCTGCTCGACTCTCTCCCCGGTGAAACGGGTTGAGTTGATCCCGCGCGTGCTCCGCGAGCTGGGACGCGACGTGCGGTGGGTGCACTTCGGCGACGGCGACTGCCGGCCACAGGTCGAGCGAGCCGCATCCGAGCTTCCTGACAGCGTGAGTTGGCAGCTAGCGGGACACGTCGAGCACGAGGTGCTCATCGACTGGTACCGCACGAACAGCGTCGACCTCTTCATCTCGCTGAGCAGCAGCGAAGGCCTCCCAGTTTCGATGATGGAAGCGATTAGTTTCGGTATTCCGATTCTCGCCACTGACGCAGGCGGAACCGGGGAGATCGTGACTTCAGAGACCGGAAAGCTCGCGGCCGTGGAGGATCCACCGCATGTGATTGCGGCCATGGCACGACGGCTCCTCGACAGCGAGCGCCCGTCGGTTTCTGAGGTCGTCACGTTCTTCGAGAATCACTTCGACGCCGGAACCAACTACAACGAACTCGCGGACCTGCTCCACATCGCTCCCGCGTAGACGTCTCGCAAGCACCTAGCCTCGCTCGTCTCCTCGCTTTTGCCTGCGGCCGGCCTCCCGCATTGTCTTCACTATGGCTTCGGCCATGGCTATCGCCGGGCCGGGGTAGGTGAAGGCTTCTAGCCCGTGCGGCGCGTATGACTGCCAAAGCTCGCCGGACGCCGCGGAGCGCAATGCTCCGACGATCGCGGGGACATCGTCAGGGGGAACGGTGATCCCAGTCTTAGTCTCTCTGACGATCCGTGCTGCCTCATTTCCCTCGGCCAATGCGATGATCGGACGGCCACTCGCTAAGTACTCGTAGATCTTGCTCGTAGCCTCCGAAGAGTTTCGTGACGTGAGGAGCACGAGAGCATTGGCTGACCGCTGCAGGGCTAGTGCCGCGCCTCGGTCGAGATACCCGACGTGTTCGATCAGGTCGCTTCCGACCGAGTCGATCAAGACGCGCTCCTCGGTGGTGAGTGGCCCGGCATGGACCAGTCGTATCGGGCCGAGGCTGGGCTCCGACCCAATTATCCGGAGCGCCTCGAATAGTGGTCTCGGATCGCTTCCCCTGACCCCGCTTAGAGTTCCAGTCAGCGCAAGGGTGACGACTCCTTCGGAGGAGATGTGCGGCGCCGAGCCCTCTTGGGGCGACAGTTCTGGATCCCAGCCATTGGGCACACAGAAAGCTGTAACGCCGAGACGAGCCTCGAGATCCGCTGTGATGGGTGCTGTCGCTCCAACGACCGCATCGGCGCCCCGAGCCACCCGCTCCTCCAGCAGCGCGTCCAGGCGACGCTGCGCGGCGGTCGGGAACGGCTCTCTCCCATCCTGAAATCGCCAGCCGTCCCGGAAGTCAGCGATCCAGGGCAGATGCGGGCGCCCAAGGAGTAACCCTACGAGGTGAGCCGACGCAGGAGGGGAGCTCGTGACCAAGCAGTCGATCTCGCCGCGGGCGAGCATGCGTCGGATCCTGAGAACTACGGCGGGGACCCAGCCCAGCGCGTGCAGGTCGGGGACTACCACCTTCGTGAGGAGGGCACCCGCCGGACGCTCCAGCACTTCCGCGCCTCCGCCGACTGGCAACTCTCCGCGTTTGAGGAGTCGCCGAAGAACACCAAGGGATCGCAGGTCTCCGACACGCGTAACGCCGAGGTCCGTGTCGCTCGGCAGAACTCCCCACGCGCTGCAGGCGATCACGTTCACGGAGTATCCGAGCTCCCGCAGGTAATGGCTCATGGCCAGCCAGCGGTTCCCGCCCGCACCGGGAAAAGGCGGATGGAAGTACGAGACCACCACGAGCCTGCCGTGCTTACGTTCAGCGGCCAATGACACGAGCGCGCAAGGCGCGTCCCAATCCGAGCAGGTCGTCGAGCTCCGAGCGCGACGGGATGAGCAGCGCCAAGACGCGCCGTCCGGTCACCCTCTTGTAGACGACGCACTCCAGGACGAAGCTGAGGAGGTACGAAACGGTCGACGCGAGCGCGGCGCCGGTTGCGCCGTGCGATGGGATGAGGGTCGCGTAGAGCAGGATCGTGACTGGTGTGACCGCCAGGACGACGTAGAGCTGGTAGATGGGCTTTCCCCGTCCTACGACCGTGGCCGCAAGCACGACGGCGAGTCCGATCGCCGCCGCACCGGGAATGAGGATGAGCCCGAGATCGATCGATCCTTGAAATGCCTCCCCGAAGACCGGCACGACGAGAAGCTCGAGCGCCACCACAAGTCCGAGAGCAGACGTCACGACGATTAGGACGGCGTGGCGCACGCTCTTCGTCTCGACCATTTCGAGCTCTGCATCCTCACCGGCCGTGCTGAGGCTCGCGACGCGGGGAAAGACAACGTCCGACAGCGCGCTCGGAAGGAGCGACAGGAGGCTCGTGGCGGCGACCGCGATCGCGTAGCGGCCGACCACGGCGGTCGAGGCGACACTCGCCAGGATGAAGAGGTCGAGGCGGTAATTGATCAGCTGGATCGCGTTCGCCGCGTATCCCTTGACCCCGAACGAGATGGCGCGCCTGAGCTGACCGTGCTCCGCGGGCGCCGACGGAGCGAGCTGCCTGTGCGCCCAGATCATCATTGCGACCCCCATGAGAACCACCGCGAAGATGCTGGACAGGACGGCTCCCTCGACGCCGAAGAGGAGCGCGGCCGGCACGGTGCACGCGAGAGCTACGGCCGCTTGCGCGGGAGGCGGGAGCACGTACGCCTCGTACCGGTCGATCGCCACGGCAACGAAGCGCGCGTAGTACGTGACGAGCGCGAAGAAGAGGCTCCCCACGAGGGCCGCAGTGAGCCAGACGGACATACCGGCAAACGCCGAAGGCACGACTAGGCGGGCGCCGAGGCCGAGCACCGCTCCGATCGCTCCCATCACGAGCGCCATCCGCAGCGACGACATGTAGGCGGCACGCGGAGGCCAGCGGCGGGAGCTCACGAAGTACGTGATGCCGTGTTCGACTCCGAGGGTCGTCGCGACGAGCAGAACCGCCAGAAGCGACTGTGCCACGAAGTACGTGCCCGAGCCGGACGGGCCGAGCAGCCGAGCGATGAGAATGGTGGTGGCGGCGCCGAGCGCGGTGACCGCGATCCGGCTCGTCGCGGACATCGCCGCGCCGCCTGTGAGCGGCCTGCGGCGGGGCGGGCCCGAGACGGGTGGACGGTCGGCGAGTTCGGGGTCGGCCCGCGGTTCGCCCGTCGGCGCTTGCATCACGCCCGCCTCACTCTGATTGTGAACGCCGCCACGGCCATCGTCGCCGTCTGCCGGAGTCCGCCGTTCCACAAGAGACGGGTGAAGAGCTCATTCAGCTGGATCCTGGTCAGGCGCCCCAACAAGGGAAGAGCCTCGACCATCATCACCGCGAGCTTGAGCGCCAGCGGAGCGGCGGAGCTGCGCCGGTTCTCGCGACGAGCCGCGAAGAGGGCGGGATGACGGCCTCGCAGCTCGTCGTAGTACGACGGCGTCTGGGGAAGCCACCCGGCCAGGGCCCCAACTCCGTCGCGGCGATAGCAAAAGACCACTCCCGGCACATAGATGCCCGTGTATCCGCGCTCGGCCAGTCCCATCCAGACGTCCCAGTCCTCGAAGCCCTTCCGCAGCTGCCAGCCCCCGACGTCGGTCAGTGCGCTTCGCCGCATGAGTGTCCCGCTGCCGGTCATGCAGTTCGTGTGCGTGACCAGCCAGGGGTCCAGGGCTGGAATGCCCGGGATGCGAAAGTTGGTCAGTCCGACCGTCTGCACGTCTCCCCAGGCCGCCGCTGCGCCAGGCGTCCGGTCGAGCGCCTCGACGAGCAGGTCTATGGCGCCCGGCTCCAGCAGGTCATCCGCGTCGAAGCGCATGACGTACGGGGCTGATGTCGCCTCCACGCCGGCCATGGCTGCCCGCGCCTGGCCACCGTTGGGCTGATGAAGAACGCGAACGCCCTGCTGCTCGAGTTCGTCGAGCACCGCGAGCGTGCGCGTGTCGGTCGAGCCGTCATCCACGACCACCAGCTCCGTCTGTGTCGCGTCTCTCCGGATCGAGGCAATCGTTTCGGGAAGCGTCTCGCGGTCGTTGAAGCAGGTCACGACGATCGCGGCGCTGCCTTTCCGTGATGCGCCCATCTACGCACGATGCCAGTCTCCGCAGACAGCCCCCTTCAAGGGTGACCCGCCAGGACATCGTTGTAGACCTGTCGCGTGCGCTCGACCATCGAGTCCAAGGAGAACGCCTCGGCGACCCGTGTCCGAGCGCGTTCGCCGAGCCGCTTGCGGTCTTCCTCGTCGAGCGCCAGGCGCTCGAAGGCGTCGCGGAATCCCGCGAGATCGCCCCTCGGCACTACGATTCCCGCCTCGCCGACCGCTTCGGGGTTGCCGGGCGCGTCCGAGACGACGGGCGGGAGGCCGGCCGACATCGCTTCGAGTAGCGCGAACGAGAGTCCCTCCCGGCGAGACGGAAGGATGAAGAAGTCGGAAGCTGCGAGCACCCGCCGCACGTCCGTTTGAAAGCCCAGCAGCTGGAGGACGGCGCCGTCGCGGTCGAGGCTCCCGAGCTGGTCGCGCAGCGGCCCGTCACCCGCGAACAGCAGGACGAGCGGAACGCCTTTGCCCGCCACCTCGAGGGCAGCTCGTGCCACGACCATCGGCTCCTTGTGTGGATCGAGCGCCGCGAGATACAGGCCGACCGCGGCGGTCGCTGGGATCCCGAGCTCCGAGCGGGCGGCCGTCCTCTCGTCCGCCGTGGGGGGCGGCGACTCGTCGACGCCGTTCCGCACGAGCACGACCCGCTTCATCGCGCCGACCAGCGACTTGACCTCCGCGAGCTCGGCCTCACCGACACAGATCGTCCGCGACGCCGACCGGACGACAAGCCGCAAATTCGCGACGGCCATTGTCCGTCTCCAGCCCTCCACGCGACGCACGACGTGCAGTCCGTGGATCGTCACGACGGACCGGCTCAGAGCCAGGGTGGGGATGCAGAGACCGGCAGCGATCTCGCCGTGGACGTGGAGCAGATCGAAGTGGCGGCCGGAGAGCTGAGCGTGCAACGCCCCACTGAGGACGTGTGGGCTCGGCCCCGGGCGGTTCGAGACATACACCGTCTCGGTGCGGTAGCCGTCCATTCGTCCCAGGTGGTTCACGTACGTCTCCCCGCCACCGCCGGGATACGGGAGGACGTGGAGCACCGAGATCCCGCCGTCAGGCACGGCGGTATGTCTCCTCCACCGAGCTGAGCGACGTGGCGAGGTCGAGTCGCTCCGCGTTGGCGGCGAAGGACTTCAGCGTGCGCTCTCGCAGATCCTGTCCGGCCTGGCACACGAGCACGAGCGCTCTCCCGAGGTCGTCGGAACTCGAGGTATCGGCGATGAACCCGTTCTTGCCCTCCTCGACGAGCTCCGTCGCCGCATTGTCGTCGCCGCGGACGAGCACCACCGGTGTCCCTTTCGAGAGCGTCTCGACCACGACGAGGCCGTAGCCCTCCCGCTGCGAGGGGAGGACGAGGCAGAGAGCGCGCGCCAGCGCTTCGTCGATCACGTCCTCGTCGACGAAGCCGGGCGCCTCGACCACGCCCTCGAGCCCATGCGCGGCGATCGCGGCCAGCACCTTCGGGCGCTCCGGGCCGTCGCCGTAGATCGCGCCGCGCAGATCCCCGATCGTCTCCCGCGCCTTCGCGATTGCGTGCACGACGGCTACCGGATTCTTCTCCGGGACGTGGCGTCCCGCGAAGACGACCACCGGCTCGGCGGGAAGCGGCGCAACGGCCGGCTCGCCTTCGAACTGCCCCTCGAGCAAGGTGACCCCGCCGTGGACTCCCTCGGCGGCGAGACGCCCCTCCACGAGCCGCGAGAAGCAGAAGGCGCGCTGCGGCACGCGGAGGCAGAGCCGCTGCACCTTCCAGCCGAGCCAGCCGCCGAGCCAGCCGCCGAGCCCGCCGAGGTACTCGCGCCAGTAGCCGCGGGTCCAGAGCTCGTGCCAGTCGACGACGACGCGGTACCCGGCGAGCGGGCGCACGAGCGCCGCGGCCAGCAACGAGAAGTACGGGAACGAGGCGGTGTGGACGACGTCGTAGCGGCGGCCGTGCCGGACGAGGTGCCACAGGACGCCGAGCCCGAACGTGAGCGGCGGCAGGATCCGGCGACGGCCGCCGGAGTAAAGGTGCGTCCGCCCGGCGACTGCGATGACGCGTACGCCGGGGAAGTCGGGCGCTTCTGCGGCGTCCCACTGGCGCATCGTGAGATAGGTGACCTCGTGTCCGTTCGCCGCGAGGCGCAGGGCGACGTTGCGGTACCAGCGCTCGGCGCCCCCGACCGTCTGCGGGTAGAGGAGGTCGTAGACGAGGCAGATCCGCATCAACGGAACCTAATCGGTGGCATGCTCGACCGATGGCCCGGTCATCGCTCGCGCGCGTCCGCCGCACCACGGACGGCGCCGTCGTCTGCGAGCGCTGCGAGATCCCGGAGAGCGCGCTCGGGCGGACGCGCGGCCTCCTCGGTCGCGACGGGCTCGAGCCCGGTAGCGGGATGCTGATCGACCGCGCTCCCTCCGTGCACATGTTCTTCATGCGCTTTCCGATCGACGTGGTCTTCCTCGACCGCGACCGGAAGGTCGTCCGCGTTGTGGACGGGCTGCGTCCCTGGCGTGTCGCCGGCGCGCGCCGGGCGGCCGCCGCGCTCGAGCTGCCGGCCGGCGCGGCGGCCGCGGCGGGCGTCGAGGTCGGCGACGTACTCGTTCTCGAAGAGATCGTGGCAAATCCGTGAATCGGTCGCATAATGAGAGCTGTGAACCCTGACGCGGACCAGGCGCTCCTGGCCGAGCAGAGCCCCGCGGCCGCCGCCGAGCGCCGCCTGGCGCGACTCGCTTACGACCTCCACGACGGCCCGCTCCAGGAGCTCGTGCTGCTCGCGGAGGATCTCCGGCTCGCTGCCGGCCAGATCGATGGTGTCGTGCCGGAGGCCGACAGGGCGCGAGTTCGCGGGCGGTTCCAGGACATCGAGGCGCGTCTCGCGTCGCTCGAGGAATCCCTGCGCGAGATCGCCCACGGCGGCCGCACGGCGAGCTCGGTGGGGCGTGAGCCGCTCGAGGAGACAGTTCGCGTAGAGCTCGTGGCGCTCGAGGGGACCGGAATCGCGGTCGAGTTCAGCTCCGAGGGGGATTTCCACGAGCTGTCCGATTCGCAGAAGATCGCGCTCCTCCGGGTCGTCCAGGAAGGCATCACGAACGTCCGCAAGCACAGCGGCGCGAGCTCGGTCTCCGTGACGCTGCGTGCGACGCCCGAGGCGACGGAGCTGACGATCCGTGACGACGGACGCGGGTTCGACGTCCGCGCGCTCGGCCGGGACCGACTGGGATTGGCCGGAGTGAGCGAGCGGGTACGGATGCTCGGCGGAGACGTAAAAATCGAGAGTATTCCGCAGAAAGGCGCTACTCTTCGGGCCAAGCTGCCGCGATGGCGGCCGCCCGAAACCGACGAGAACTGAGTCCGACGAAAGCTGAGGTCTCCTTTACATGAAGCGTTTCGCCACACTCATTTCCCTCGCAGCCGCCATCGCTGCGATCGCTGCAGCCGCATCCGCTCATGCCGGAAGCTCCGCCACGCGTGCGGGCGGCGTAGTCCTCGAGACGAAGTTCCCCGCCGCCGGGGCGCTGACGGTGAACTCCGTCGTCGTGCGCCGCAAGCCCTCGACGACTGCCCGGAAGATCAAGACGATGAAGTACTTCCGGCCCGACTATCGCGTCCAGGAGATTCTTGCCGTCGCGAGCGCGACCGCGCCGAACGGCACGCCGTGGTATCGCATCAGCGTTCCCATGCGGCCGAACGGGACGTATGGCTGGATCCCGGCCGCCGATGTGACACTGTCGCCCACCGCGGCCCAGATCGTCGTCAACGTAAGCGCGCGCACGATCGACGTCTTCCGGCATGGAAAGCGCGTCCTCCATGCGCAGGTCGCGGTCGGGGCGCCCGGCATGGAGACGCCGCTCGGTCATTACTACGTCGCTGCGGCCTTCAAGCCCGTCAACGATCCGTTCCTCGGCGTCTGGGCGCTCGAGACGAGCGCCTATTCGAAGCTCACCGACTGGCCGGGCGGCGGCGTCGTCGGGATCCACGGCACGAACATGCCGTGGCTCCTCGGCAAGGCGGTCTCGCACGGGTGCGTCAGGGTCTCGAACACGACGGCGGCGGCGCTCAAGCGGCTTGCGCCGGCCGGCACGCCGATCGTCATCAAGGGTTGAGCAGCAGCAGCGAGCGGAAGAGGAGCGTCCGGATGGACGGCGTGCCCTCCGCCGCGATGAAGGCCGTGCCGGCGCGCTGAAGCGTGGTCTTGGCGCTTGCGATCCTGTACCCACCGGCGAAGCTGTGGAACAGGCCTCCGGGCCGGTAAGCGATCTTGACGCGCTGGAAGCTGTAGAGGAAGTCGTTGCAGGCGCCGCCGGTGCCGCCGTCCCAGCTCTCGGCCGTCGCGATCGGCATGAACTGATCGTGGCTTTGCGGGAGATGGATCGACGGCGAGACGGGCCTGCCGTTGAGCCAGACGCGCCACCAGTTCGGCCGGTCTTCCCGGACGGCGACGCGGTACGGGTGGTCGGCGGCCGGGTTGGCCACGACCTCGTGATAGACGGGAGCCTGGTGCGGCAGCGCGACCTCGTAGTAGATGTCGCTAAAGAGGCCGGGGAAGCCGCTCAGGCCGATCTGCAACCACTCGTCAGTCCCGCCAGGGCCCTCGCCGGGCCCACCGACGCCGACCCAGCCGGCGATGTGACCGTTGGGGATCGAAAAGGGGCCGAGTCCGGTAATGATCGCCGAGATGCCGGAGCCCGCTGTGGGGGCGCCGAGGCCGGCGTAGGAGTATCCGTCCTTGCCACAAGCATTGGCGGCGGCGACGCTGCCGGCGAGCGCGAGGGCGGCGACGGCCACGGTTGCGAGGAGGAGGCGGGGTGTTTTCATCTCCCCGTTGAGATCGACCGTGCGCCGGTCGTCTCGCTCCCTCGTATGAGGGATCGGTGTGCTAAAGCGAGCCGGACGGACGCGGATTTCGTCGTGGGCCGCGGCGCCGTTTCTCGCTGAGGTGCTGCGCGGGGCGCAACGGGCGCCGCTTACGTCCGGCATCCGTCGCACGGCGGCGTGGCCGCATTCGAGGAAGGGTCGGAACGCGCATTCGCTACAATCCGCCGCCGGCGGGCCGGTGCCCGTCGCTTTCTATGAAGACGTACAGCGCCAAGCCTGGAGAGATCACGCGCGAGTGGTATCTCGTCGACGCCGAGGGGAAGACTCTGGGCCGTCTCGCGACGCAGATCGCCGACACCCTCCGCGGCAAGCGCAAGCCGCAGTTCACGCCGCACGTCGACACGGGTGACTTCGTCATCGTGGTGAACGCGGAGAAGATCCAGGTCACGGGCAACAAGCTCGACCAGAAGCGGTACTACCGGCATTCCGGCTATCCGGGCGGCCTCAGGAGCCGGACGCTCCGCGAGCAGCTCGACCGGCGCCCGACCGAGGTGCTCCGCACCGCGGTGAAGGGGATGCTCCCGAAGAACCGCCTCGCCCGGCAGCAGATCACGAAGCTCAAGATCTACGCCGGCCCGGAGCATCCGCACGGCCCGCAGAGCCCGAAGCCGCTGGAGCTCGACTCATGAGCAGCGTCGCGCAGTACCGCGGCACCGGCAAGCGCAAGACCTCGGTCGCGCGTGTCATCCTCAAGCCGGGCGACGGCACGACGTGGGTCAACGGCCGGACGTTGCAGGAGTACTTCCCGCGCGCCGTCTGGCAGACGATCGCTCTCTCACCGCTCAAGGTCGCAGGCGTCGAGGGTCAGTACGACCTCCGCGTGCGCGTGCACGGCGGCGGCCTCACGGGACAGTCCGGCGCCGTCCGGCACGGCATCGCCCGCGCCCTCGTCGAGGCGAATCCGGAACTGCGCGTGCCGCTCAAGCGCGAGGGCTTCCTCACGCGCGACGCGCGTAAGGTCGAGCGCAAGAAGGCTGGCCTGCACAAGGCGCGCAAGGCGCCGCAGTTCTCCAAGCGGTAGGCGCTGAGTCGCAAAGCTCGAGGTGCCGGATCTCCGGGCCTCGCCGCCCTTAGGGCCACGGGCGCGGGAAGTCGGTACTGACTGTCTGAGGCATCGCTATCGTCCCGCGCCGTGGCGCGGCAGTATTTCGGCACGGACGGCGTGCGCGGCATTGTCGGCGAATCGCTGACGGTGGAGCTCGTCGAGCGGCTCGGCCGCGCGTCGGCGCTCTGGTGCGGCCGCGGCCGTGTATTCATCGGCCGCGACACGCGGGCCTCGGGCGTCGAGCTCGAGGAGGCGTTCGCGCGCGGCGTCGCGTCTGCGGGAGGCGCCGCCGTGCTCGCGGGCGTGCTCCCGACCCCGGCGGTCGCGCTGCTCCGCCTCGATCTCGGCGTCGTCATCTCCGCCTCCCACAACCCGCCGGAGTACAACGGCGTGAAGTTCTTCGACCGCATGGGTGGCAAGTTGAGCGACGCCGCCGAGGAGGAGATCGAGCAGCTCCTCGACGAGCCGCCGCGCGGAGGCGGCGAGATCGACCGCGTCGGCGTCGCGTCCGACAGCTACCTCGAGCACGTCCTCGAGCGTTTCGGCACCGACCTCAGCGGCTTGCGCATCGCGGTGGACTGCGCGAACGGCGCGTACGCCGGCCTCGCGCCGCAGGCGTTCGCGCAGCTCGGCGCGGAGGTGACGGCGATCGGCAACGCGCCCGACGGGACGAACATCAACGTCGGCTGCGGCGCGACCGACCTCCGCGCGCTCACCGAGGTCGTCCGCGAGGGAGGCCTCGACTTCGGGATTGCCTTCGACGGGGACGGCGACCGGATGCTCGCCGTCGACGAGACGGGGGCGACCCTCGACGGCGACCAGATCGTCGCCATCCTTGCGCTCGCGCTCGGCGTCGACACCGTCGCGGTCACGTCGATGACGAATCTCGGCTTCCACCGCCTGATGGAGGAGCGCGGCGTCCGCGTCGTCACCACCGACGTCGGCGACCGCTACGTGCTCGAGGCGCTGCGGCGCGAGGGTGCCCTGCTCGGCGGCGAGCAGTCGGGGCACATCCTCTGGCTCGACGGGCATGTCACCGGCGACGGCCTCGTTGCCGCGCTCCTCCTCTGTCGCGCCCTCGACGGCCGGCGGCTCTCGGAAGCTGCCGCCGTGATGCCGCGCTTCCCGCAGGTCGTGCGCAACCTGCCGCGCACCGGCCGCGGCCCGCTCCCCGACTCTCTCCTCGCGCAGGTCGCGGCCGTCAACGAGGAGCTCGCCGGCCGTGGCCGTGGTCTCGTCCGGCCGTCCGGAACGGAGCCGGTGGTGCGCGTCCTCGCCGAGGCCGAGAGCGAGGAAGAGGCGGAAAGCCTCTGTGCTAGCCTTGCCGCGCTGGTGACACACGAGCTCGGCTGAACCTCTCCGCGGCGCTGCGGCCGGGTTCCGAAGCCGGGCTTTTTGCGTTTTTGGGGAAAGGAGCAGGCGCGTGTGCGGGATCATCGGATACGTCGGATCGCGTGAGGCAAAGCCGCTCCTGCTCGAGGGCCTGAGGCGCCTCGAGTACCGGGGCTACGACTCCGCCGGGCTTGCCCTGTGGGAGGACGGCGAGCTCGAGTACGTCCGCGCCGTCGGCAATCTCGACAACCTCGTGGCGGCGGCGGACACGAACGGATCCCGCACGCACCATGGCCTCGGCCACACGCGCTGGGCCACGCACGGCGGCGTCACCGAGCGCAACGCGCATCCGCTCGTCGGCTGCGACGCCGGCCGCGTCGCGATCGTCCTCAACGGGATCGTCGAGAACTACATGGAGTTGCGCGAGCAGCTGACTGCTGCCGGCCACACGTTCACGTCCGAGACGGACGCCGAAGTCGTCGTCCACCTCCTCGAGCAGGAGTACGACGGCGACCTCGCCCAGGCCGTCTCGCGCGTCTATCCGCTGCTCGAGGGCCACTTTTCGATCGTCGCGATCCACCACGACCATCCCGACCTGCTCGTCGGCGTCCGCCACCAGACGCCGCTCGTCGTCGGGCTCGGCGACGGGGAGAACTTCCTCGCGTCGTCCATCGCCGCGTTCCTCAGCGAGACGCGCACCGTCATCCATCCGGCGGACGGCCAGGTGATCGAGATCACGCCGGGCGGCGTCCGCGTCTTCGTCGACGGCGAGCAGATCGAGACGCCGGCCGCGCAGGAGATCGACTGGGATCTCGAGAGCGCCCAGAAGGGCGGCTACGAGACGTTCATGCTCAAGGAGATCTACGAGCAGCCGGAGGCCGTTCAGGAGACGATCGGCGACCGCGTCCGCGGCCACAAGCTCTTCCTCGAGGAGGTCGGGATGACCGCGGAGGAGATCCGGAACCTGCGCCGCATCGTCATCGTCGCCTGCGGCACCGCGTACCACGCCGCCGTCGTCGGGCGGTACATCATCGAGGAGTGGGCTCGCGTTCCGGTCGAGCCCGACATCGCGAGCGAGTGGATCTACCGCAACCCCGTCCTCACGAAGGACACGCTCGTGATCGGCATCTCGCAATCGGGCGAGACACGCGACACGGTCAACGCCGTGAAGCTCGCGCGCGCTGGCGGCGCGCGGACGCTCGCGATCACGAACCTCATGGGGACGCAGATCACCCGCGAGGTCGACGCGACGCTCTACACGCGCTGCGGGATGGAGGTCGGCGTCGCCGCGACGAAGACGTTCACGGCGCAGGTCGCGCTCCTCTCGCTGCTCGCGCTCAAGCTCGCCGAGATCCGGCGCACGCTGCCGCAGGACGAGATCGACTTCATCCTCGACCGGCTCCACGAGCTGCCCGAGAAGATGCAGGAGTTCCTCGACGGCGACCATCCGATCGACTCGATCGCCGAGCGCTTCCACGACGCGCCGTTCTTCCTCTATCTCGGCCGCCACATCGGCTTGCCGGTCGCGCTCGAGGGCGCGCTGAAGCTGAAGGAGATCTCGTACATCCCGACCGACGCCTACTCGGCCGGCGAGATGAAGCACGGTCCGATCGCGCTGCTCAGCGAGGGGACGCCGGTCGTCGTCGTCGCGACGAACATCCACGTCTACGACAAGATCGTCTCGAACATCCAGGAGACGCGGGCCCGCGGCGCGCACGTGATCGCGATCGCGACCGACGGCAACGAGGACATCCAGCACCACGCCGACGACGTCATCTACGTGCCGCGGACGCCGAACTTCCTCCAGGCGCCGCTCGCGGCGATGCCGCTCCAGCTGCTCGCGTACAAGATCGCGCGGCTCCGCGGCCTCAACGTCGACCAGCCGCGTAATTTGGCGAAGACCGTCACCGTCGAGTAGGCGTAGGCTCGGCGCGATGACCGAGCGGCTTGCACGGACCTGCGCGGCGCATCCGCGCCGGACCCTCGCCTTGTGGGCGCTCGCCGTCGTCGTCGCACTGGTGCTCGTTGCGACGTCGCTCCACGGGCTGTCGACGCAGGCGCACGTGATCGGCAATCCGCAGTCGGTGGCGGCGACGAACGCGATCGACAGAGCATTTCCGCAGGTCGCTGCGCAGACCAAGGGGGACGTGATCCTCATCAGCTCGACGCGGTACACGGCGACCTCGCCACAGGCCAAGGCGTTCGGCAAGACGCTGTTTGCGGCACTCGAGGCGACCGGCCAGGTGAGCCACCTGAAGCTCGCGGGAGTCTCACGCAACGGCCACAGCGCGCTCGTCTCGCTCCTCATCAAGAGCGACTCCGGCGCGAAGCAGGTGGAAGAGGTTCTCGCCCAGCCGATCGCGCCCGGCTTCTCCGCCGTCGTCACCGGTTACCGCAGCGTCAACTACGACTTCGGGCAGCAGGCGCAACAGGACCTCTCGAGCGGCGAGCTCGCGCTCGGCTTGCCCGCTGCGCTCATCGTCCTCCTGCTCGTCTTCGGCGCGGTCGTCGCCGGTCTCGTGCCGCTCCTGATGGCGATCCTGTCGATCATCGTCGCGCTCGGGCTTGTCGCGATCGTCTCGCTCGAGTTCACGCTTTCGACCTTCATCGTGAACATGCTCACGGGGATGGGCCTCGCGCTCGGGATCGACTACTCGCTCTTCGTCGTCTCCCGCTACCGCGAGGAGCGGCTGCACGGGCGCACGCAGGAGGATGCGATCGCGCGCGCGGGGGCGACGGCGAGTCGCGCGGTGCTGTTCAGCGGCTCGACGTTCATCGTCGCGCTCCTCGGCATGTTCATCGTCCCGACCTCGATCATGCGGAGCCTCGCCCTTGGCGCGATCCTCGTCGGCATCACGTCGGTCGCCGCTGCGCTGACGTTGCTTCCTGCGCTGCTCAGCATGTGGGGCGACGGCGTCAACCGGCTCCGCGTCCCGTACATCGGCCGCAACGTCGGCCGCGCCGACGCGGCGGAGGGCCGCTTCTGGCGGGGGATCGTCAGCTCCGTGCTGCGGCGTCCGGCGATCGCGCTCACCGTCTCGGTCGCGGCGATGCTCGCGCTGGCGATTCCCGTCTTCGGGATGCACATCGGCGCGAACGGCATCACGACCTTGCCGAACAGCGCGCCGTCGAAGCAGGGCTATCTCGCCGTGCAGCGCGCCTTCCCGACGAAGAATCCAGAGCCGGTGCGGATCGTCGCGGTCGGCAGCGGGATGAAGGCCGGGCCCGCGGGCGTGCGCGAACTGCGGAAGCTCGAGGAGATGCTCGCGACCGATCCGAATTTCGGTCCGGGCGTGATCCACGTCTCGGGGATCACGGCATTGCTCGTCGTCCCGCTTCGCGGCGACCCGGTGGGAAGCGCCCAGATCGCGGCGGTCCGCAAGCTCCGCTCGCAGACGATCCCTGCGCTCTTTGCCGGCAACCCCGCGAAGGTCTACGTCGGCGGGGTGACCTCCGAGAACATCGACTACTTCGACGCGGTGAGCGCGCCGACGCCGTACGTGCTCCTCTTCGTCCTCGGCCTGAGCTTCGTCCTCCTGACCGTGGCGTTCCGGTCGATCGTCGTCGCGCTCGTCTCCGTCCTCCTCAACCTGCTCTCGGTCGGCGCGGCATACGGGCTGCTGACGCTCGTGTTCCTGTACGGCGACGGCGCGCGCTTCTTCGGCTTCCAGCACACGCACTCCATCGACGCGTGGGTACCGCTGTTCCTGTTCTCGGTGCTCTTCGGCCTGTCGATGGACTACCAGGTGTTCCTCATGAGCCGGATCAAGGAGCGGTACGACGTGAGCGGCTCGACGCGTGAGGCGGTGACGTGGGGAGTGGCGTCGACGGCGCGGATCATCACCGGCGCGGCGCTGATCATCGTCGCGGTGTTCGCCGGCTTCGCTTCGGGGAAGCTCGTGCAGTTCCAGCAGATGGGCTTCGGCGTTGCGGTCGCGCTGCTGCTCGACGCGACGGTCATCCGCTCGGTCGTCCTGCCGAGCCTGCTCGGGCTGCTCGGTGAGCGCAGCTGGTACCTGCCGCGCTGGCTCGAGTGGATCCCGCACATGGAGGTCGAGTCGGCGGAGAGCGCACCTACTCCGGGGGACGCCGCAGCCGTTTGACCTCGCCCCGGCGGCGCTTGCCCTCGAGCCGCCGTTTCCGAGCCGCCGCGGAGGGCTTCGTCGCGACCCGTTTTCGCTCGACGTGGAGCGCCTCGCGCAGTTGCGCGACGAGGCGTTCGAGGGCGAGCTCGGTGTTGCGCGTTCGGCTCCGCTCGTCCTGCGCGACGGCTCGCAGCACCGGTCCGACGCGTGTGATTACGCGTTGCTTCTGGCGCTCCGTCAGCGCAGCCGACGCCGCCACGTCGAAGACGGCGACGGCGCGCGTCTCCGACTTCTGCGCGTGCTGGCCGCCCGGGCCGCTCGAGCGCGAGTACTGGAGCTCGACCTCGGCGAGCGGCAGCACGACCGAACGCGTGACGCGAATAGAGTCCACGGCCATGGCGGCGATTTTGCTGGACGTCGACGGTGTCCTGCACGTCTCCGGGGAGCCGATCCCCGGAGCTGCGCAGGCGGTGCGCGAGTTGCGGGCCGCGGGCCACCGGCTTCGCTTCGTCACGAACGCGACGACGCGCTCGAAGGCACAGCTCGCGACCGAGCTGCAGGCGATGGGAATCGAGCTCGACGTATCCGAGGTGCAGACGACGGCGGACGCGGCGGTCGCGGCTCTGCGTGGCAAGCGCGTCGTCGCCCTCGTCATGCACGCGCTCATTGGCGACCTCGAGGAGATCGAGATCGTCGGGGAGGGCGCGGACGCCGTTCTCATCGGCGGCGCCGACGACTCGCCCGAGACGAACCTCGTCTTCTCCTACATGAACCTCGCGCGCGCGTTCGGGGAGCTCGAGCTCGGCGCAGATCTCTACTGCCTCCACCGCAACCGCTGGTGGCAGACGCAGCGCGGGCCGCTGCTCGACTCGGGCTGCTACGTCGCCGGGCTCGAGTACGCCGCGGGGACCGAGGCGGTCGTCCTCGGGAAGCCGAGCCCCGCGTACTTCGACGCCGCGTGCAAGGCGCTCGACGCGGAGCCGGCGATGACGTGGATGGTCGGCGACGACCTCGAGACGGACGTCGTCGGCGCGCGCGGGGTTGGGATGCGCGCTGTGCTCGTGCGGACAGGGAAGTTCCGCCCGGACATCGTCGAGGCCTCGCGCGTGCAGCCCGACGGGATCGTCTCCTCGATCGCGCACCTGCCGGACTGGATCGAGGATCACGTGTGAGCAGGGTCAGCGTCGGGACCGACCTCATCGAGATCGAGCGGATCCGGCGCTCGCTCGCGCGGTACGAGCGCTTCCGCGAGCGGTGCTTCACCGCGGCCGAGCGTGCGTACTGCGACTCCCGGCCGAATCCGGCGGAGAGCTACGCGGGCCGCTTCGCGGGCAAGGAGGCGGTCGGGAAGGCGCTCGGCTTCGGCGTCGCGCGCGCGTTCGCCTGGCAGGAGATCGAGATCGCCGGGCGACCGAAGCCGGCGGTGCGGTTGTCGGGGCGGCTCGCGGAGCGCGCTGCCGCGATCGGAGCCGCCGCGGTCGATCTCTCCATGACCCACTCGCGCGAGCTCGCACAGGCGGTGGCGATTGCGTATGGCGCCGACTGAGCCGCTCTATACGGCAGAGGAGATGCGTGCCGCGGAGGCGGGCCACGACGTCGACGCGATGATGCAGCGCGCCGCCGCGGCCGTGGCGGAGGAGGTCATGCGGCGGTGGCCGGACGCGCGGCGGATCGCCATCCACGCCGGCGGCGGCGCGAACGGTGGCGATGGGAGGATCGCCGGCGAACTGCTGGTCGCGGCGGGCCGCGAGGTCGTCGACGAGCGGCCGGACCTGATCGTCGACGCGCTGCTCGGCACCGGGATGCAGGGCGCGCCGCGCGACGAGACCGCGCGCGTGATCGACGAGATCAACGGCGGCGGCGTGCCGGTCGTCGCGGTCGACATCCCGTCCGGCGTGAACGCCTCCACCGGGGAGGTCGCGGGCGCGGCGGTTCGCGCCGACGTGACGGTGACGATGCACGGGCGCAAGGTCGGCCTGGTCGTCGCGCCGGGCCGCTTCCTCGCGGGCGATGTCGTCGTCGCGGACATCGGGATCCGGGCGGGGGAGACGGCGCACGCGCTCGTCACGGCGGTGATCCTCGACGAGCTGCCGCGCCGCTCGCCGCGCGACAACAAGTACACGTCCGGCCACGTCCTCGTCGTCGGCGGCGCGCGCGGGATGACGGGCGCCGCCGCGCTCGCCGCTCGTGCCGCATTCCGCGCCGACGCCGGCTACGTCACCGTCTGCGTGCCGGAGGAGTCCGTGCCGGTCATGGAGGAGCTCGTCACGGAAGCGGTGAAGCGCCCGCTCCAGCAGGTGGACGAGGCTGCGTCGCGCGCCGACGCGCTGGCGATCGGGCCGGGGCTCGGACGCGACAAGGAGGCGAAGCAGCTCGTCCGGCGCCTCCTCGCCGAAGTCGCGCTGCCGGCGGTCGTCGACGCCGACGCGCTCTTCGAGCTCGAGCCGGGAGACTGGCCCGCGCCGCGCGTCCTCACTCCGCACGAGGGCGAGCTCGGGCGGCTGCTCGGTCGCGACTCGAAGGAGATCGCCGCGCACCGGCTCGCCTCGGTGCAAGAGGCGGCGGAGCGCTTCGGCGCGGTCGTCGTCCTCAAGGGCGAGGACTCCCTCGTCGCCGCGCCCGGCCGCGGCGTCCTCGTCTGCGCGCTCGGCCTGCCGTCGCTCGCCACCGCGGGCACGGGCGACGTGCTGACCGGAATCACGGCGGCGTTCCTCGCGAAAGGAATGGAGCCGCAACGCGCCGCGGCGGCGGCATGCGCGGCGCAACAGCTGGCGTCCCGCGCGGCGGAGCAGCGAGCCGGACTCGTCGCGAGCGACGTGATCGAGGCGCTGCCGTCAGTTCTCGCCGGCTGAGATCCGGTCGACGCGCCAGATCTCCTCAGGGATCCGGAAGTCGTCCAGCCTGCCGCTCCGCCCGAGCCAGCCGAGCGCGACGAGCAAGAGGGCGAGAGCGAGTGCGAGCCAACCCTCCCAGCCGATGAAGAAGACGTGCTGCCGTGCGCCGAGATCGAAGCCGGTGAAGGCCAGCAGCGCGACCGGCAGAAGCAGCAGTTCGTCGTCGGCCGCCGGGCCACTGAGCCAACGCCCGATGAGCCGAAGTGCGACCACGATTGCGGCCACCTCCAGAAGCCGGAGCTGCCACGCCCCATAGATCTCGATGCGCGTCGACAGCCTGCCGCTGAGCGTCGCGACCGGGATCGCGAGGAACGCGAGGCATGCCGCGACCGGAATCAGCCAAACGCCGGCGTTCGCCACCTTCCACGGTCGCAAGCCGACCGCGAGCAGGAGAAGGGCCACGCCGCCGAAGCCGAGAAACGCGCCCCAGCTCAGGTTCCCGTAGGCCGTGATCGAGAGCCCGGATGCAGCGACGTAGATCGCAACGGCGACCGCGAGCTCCGGCGCGAGGCGCCGGAAGCCGAGGAGCAGCACGACGAAGAGCGCCACCAGGCCACCGGAAAGGCCGCCGCTCCAGCCGTTCGCGACGAAGCATGTCCCCGAGCCCCTCGTCGGGCACGACCTCTCCCAGTTGAAGAAGAGAGACGCGAGCAGTAGGGCCGCGCCTTCGAGAGCCAGCGCGTGCGGACGTGTCGGCCAGGTCAGGCGGGGCCGACCGCTCGTCGCGAGGGCGAGCACCAGGAGTCCCGCTGCGCAGCCGATGGCAAGCCACGCCTCGTACGGCCAGTGCACGTGCGTTCCGAGAGTGCTGAAGCCTCCGACCGCGAGAACGAGGATGACCGCAGCGGCCGAGAGGCGTCTGAGCGGCGGCTCCGCTCCGAGCCAGAACGTCAGCCCGAAGCTCGCGATGAGGAGCATGATCGCCGTGCCAAAGGTTCCGACCGAGACGAACTGAACTCCGGTCAGCGGGGGCGGGTGCACGTTGAGGGTGGGGAGGACATAGGCCGCGACGAGCCCAGCGGTCAGGAGCGTCGCCGCAGCGACGGTCGCGCTGCCGAGCTCGGTGAACCGGTCGCGGCTCGCGGCAGCGGCGCCGAGAAGCGCGGCGAGGGCCGCGGCTCCTCCGAGATACGCCCCGGTGCTGAGATGTGCCGAGGCGTGGTCGTATGCGAGTCGGTAGATGCCCTCCGTCCGGAGCGCGGCGGCATTGACTAGCGCGAGCGTGGCCAGTGCGATCGCGCAGCCGCCGAACGGAAGCGAGTCGGCGAGTTCGGGCCGGACGAACCCGACGAGCACGAGGACGATCAGCGCGATGGCGGCGAGCGCCGCAGCCTGTCCGAACGTCCCCCAGCCGTTGAATGAGGCGCCCATAACGTCGAGGAGGTCGCCGAGGCCCGTACCGGGCCCCGTGTTCTTCCCAGCCGGCGGCGCCGCCGAGACCCACGTGAGGTAGAGGCTCGCGAGGAACGCGAGCGAGCTGCCAAGCATCACGAGGTGCGAAAGCCGCGCCTTCACCGGGGTCAAACCTACTCCGCCTTTAGGCTGCCGGGCAATGCACCGCAGCGAGATCACGATCGACCTCGGGGCGATCCGGCACAACGCCGGGCGGCTGCTCGATGCGCTCGGTGGAGCCGAGCTCTGGGCCGTCGTCAAGGCGGACGGCTACGGGCACGGCGCGGTCGACGTCGGGCGCGCGGCGCTCGAGGCCGGCGCGTCCGCGCTCTGCGTCGCCGCCGTCGACGAGGGGCTCGCGCTCCGCCGCGCGCTGCCGGAGGCGCGGATCCTTGTCATGGGCCCGACCGATCAGGTCGCCGCGGCGGGCGAGGCGCGGCTCGAGATCACGGTCTCGCGCGGCAGTGAGATCCCGGCGGACATTCCGGTCCATCTCAAGCTCGACTCCGGGATGGGACGCTGGGGGCTCGCCGAGCTGCCCGAGCCGCCCGCGAACGTCGTCGGCCTGATGACGCACCTCGCCACCGCCAACGGCGATGCCGCCTTCGCGGCGCAGCAGATCGATCGCTTCCGCGAGGCGACCGAGCCCTACGCCCACTTGACCCGTCACGCGGCGAACAGCGCAGCCGCGCTCCGCATCCCCGACGCGCGCTTCGACGCCGCGCGCTGCGGCATCGCGCTGTACGGCATCTCGCCGTTCGACACTGACCCGGCGGAGGACGGCCTGCGCCCGGCGCTCTCCTGGCGGAGCCATCTCGCGCAGGTGAAGCTCCTCCAGCCGGGCGAGAGCACCGGCTACGGGCGCCGCTTCGTCGCCGAGCGCCCGACGTGGATCGCGATCGTTCCGCTCGGCTACGCGGACGGCTTCCGCCGGGACATGACCTGCACGGAGGTCCTCGTCGACGGCGAGCCGTGCCGCGCCGTCGGC
>DATKRA010000024.1:0-33576 GCA_035532455.1 Gaiellaceae bacterium
GCGACGCGCGGGACGGTGCGCTGGGGCGCGATCGGGAGGCTCGCGATCGTCTGGGCCGCCGCGCCGCTCGCCGCCATCGGGCTCGGCTTCGCCTTCACGCGTGTCCTCGACCGGCTGCCGCTGGGAGGGAGGATCGGCGCCGCACTCGTCGCCGTCGGTGCGGTTGCCGCGTTCGCGATGGGTGCGAACGACGTCTCGAATGCGAGCGGCGCGCTCGTCGGCACCGGGACGTTCTCGCCGCTCGCGGCGGGCGCGGTCGGCGGGGCGGGAATCGCCGTCGGCGTGCTCACGTGGGGGAAGCCGCTCCTGCGGCGCGTTGCGTTCGAGATCGTCGACGTCGACCGCGCGATGGCGACGGCGGCGCAGCTCGTGCAGGCAGGGGTCGTGCTCGCGGCGGTCGCGTTCGGCTTCTTCACCTCGATGAACCAGGCGCTCGTCGGCGCGATGGCGGGCGCGGGGTTCGCGCGAGGCCGCGAGACGGTGCATCTCGCGACGCTCCGCTCGATCCTCCAGGGTTGGGTGCTCGGCCCGGCCGGAGCGCTCGCCGCGGGATTCGTCTTCGGACTCACCGTTCGCTGATTCGGTACGAAGGCGCCACAGACACGGCACGCATTCGGCCCTAGCGTTCCCGACATGGCGACGAAAGCGGCGACACCATGGGGGCCGGCAGAGCTCATCGAGGAGCTGTCCGTCCCGCAGCAGGCGGGCGAGAAGCGCTTCGCCTCGAAGCTCCAGCTGCTCGAGACCGCGAAGGGCGAACGGCTCGTGCGGTTCTCCTACAGCGGCCCGGGCGGCGGCGTGCGCGGACCGGTCACGTTGAGGGCCCGCGACATCGGCCGGCTCAAGACGGCGCTCGCGAAGTACCCGGCACTGGCGGAGACGCTCGGGATGTAGACGCTAAGCCGCCGCGAAGGAACGGTCGCGCGCCGCGTCGACGAGCGACGCGAGGATGAGCGCGCCGTGGTCGGAGCCGAGCAGCGGGTCGACGGCGTGCTCCGGGTGCGGCATCAGTCCCATGACGTTCCCCGCCTCGTTGCAGACGCCGGCGATCGCGTCGACGGAGCCGTTCGGGTTGTCGAGGTAGCGGAGGACGACCTGCGCCGGGTCGAGGTCGGGCGGCGGGACGTACCGCCCATCGCCGTGCTTGACGGGGATCACGAGCCGCTGCCCGCGCGTGCAGCGGGACGTGAACGGCAGGTCGTTCCGCTCGACGCGGAGCGGCGCGTCGCGGCAGACGAAGCGCAGCGACTCGTTCCGGAGCAGCGCGCCGGGCAGGAGTCCCGCCTCGCAGAGGATCTGGAAGCCGTTGCAGATCCCGAGTACGAACCCACCCGCCTGCGCGAACTCGCACGCCGCGGCCGTCGCCGGGGAGAAGCGCGCGATCGCGCCGCAGCGGAGGTAGTCGCCGTACGAGAACCCGCCCGGCAGGACGACGGCGTCGAGACCGGAGAGGTCGCTTTCCTCGTGCCAGACCGCCACCGCGTCCGCGCCGAGCGCGATGAGCGCCCAGAGCGCGTCCCGGTCGTCCTGCGAACCGGGGTACGTGACGACGCCGATTCTCGAGCTCATTTCGGGTTCCTAGGCAGACGGCTCAACGATCTCGACCTCGTACGACTCGATGAGCGGATTCGCAAGCAGCTGCTCGCACATGCTCTCGACCTTCGCCTTCGCCTCGGCGGCGTCGGTCGCCTCGACCTCGAGGTCGATGACCTTGCCGACGCGCGCGTCCTTCACGGCGAAGCCGAGGTGGCCGAGCGCCGAGCCGACCGCCGCGCCCTGCGGATCGAGGATGCCGGGCTTGGGCCTGACGAGAACAGTCGCCCTCATGTCCCTGACCGCCTTCGGCTCCCGCGCGGCGGAGCCGCCCTCCGCCGAAGGCTCGCGCCGCTGGCGGCGCGATGCTGCGCCGACGGCGCTAGGCCGTGCTCGGTTGCGCTGTCCGTCGCGCCGTCGGCTTGCCTCGCTTGCCAGCGCCGCGTCGGGAACATGAGTGTCCCTCTCACCCGAGCACCACGGCGGGATCCTCGACGTACGCCGGGAACGGAATCGTGGTGAGCCGCTCGAACGCCTCGACGTACTTCGCCCGCGTCCCCTGCACGACGTCGTCCGGGATCTCCGGGCCGGGATCCGTCTTGTCCCAGCCCGTCGTCTCGCAGTAGTCGCGGACGAACTGCTTGTCGAAAGAGTCCTGCGCGCGGCCCGGCTCGTACGAGGCGCCCGGCCAGAAGCGCGATGAGTCGGGCGTGAGCGCCTCGTCGCCGAGCACGAGGTTGCCGTCGGCGTCGAGTCCCATCTCGAACTTCGTGTCGGCGATGATGATCCCGGCCGCGAGCGCGTGCTCGGCCGCCGTCGTGTAGAGCCGGAGCGAGACCTCCTCGACCTGCCGGAACAGCTCCTCGCCGACGAGCTCCGCCGCCTGCTCGCGCGTGATGTTCTCGTCGTGCCCCTCGGTCGCCTTCGTCGCCGGCGTGAAGATCGGAGCCGGGAGCTTGTCCGACTCACGCAGCCCCTCGGGCAGCGCGTGCCCGCAGACCTCGCCGCTTCGCGAGTAGTCCTTCCAGCCGGAGCCCGCGAGGTAGCCGCGCACGACGCACTCGATCGGCAGCATCTCGAGGCGGCGGCACTCCATCGAGCGCCCGTCGTCGCGGATCGCGAGCATGTGGTTCGGGACGATCGGTGCGAGGAGCGTGAACCAGTAGCCGGAGAGCCCGGTGAGGACGCGACCCTTGTCCGGGATCTCGGTCGGCAGGACGACGTCGAACGTCGAGATGCGGTCCGACGCGACGAGGAGCAGCTTCTCGTCGTCGATCGAGTAGATCTCGCGGACCTTTCCGGATGCAACGTGCTGGAGCTCAGGCATGCGCAGGTTCCCCCTTTGGTGAATCGAGCTTTAGCGATTGGAGACGGGCGAAGACGGTGTCGACGTGGCGGGTGTAGACGGTGAGGTCGAAGACGGAATCGAGATCGACGCGCGAGGCGATCTCCTCGTCGCCGCGGCAGAGCTCGCGGAAGTCGAGCTCCTCGTCCCAGGCGCGCATCGCGTTCCGCTGCACGAGCGCGTAGGCGTCGCCGCGCGCGAGCCCGGCGTCGACGAGGGCGAGCAGCAGCCGCTGCGAGAAGAACAGGCCGTGGCTCGACTCGAGGTTCCGCCGCATCCGCTCGGGATAGACGACGAGGCCGTCCATGATCCAGACGAAGCGGTCGAGCATGTAGTCGAGCGCGAGGAACGAGTCCGGGATCGCGATGCGCTCGGCGGACGAGTGGGAGATGTCCCGTTCGTGCCAGACCGCGACGTTCTCGAGGCCGACGAGCGCGCTCGCGCGGACGATGCGCGCCAGGCCGGCGATGCGCTCGGCCACTTTGGGGTTGCGCTTGTGCGGCATGGCCGAGGATCCCTTCATCCCGGCCGTGAACGGCTCCTCCACCTCGCGGACCTCGGTTCGAGCGAGATGCCGGATCTCGAGGGCGAACCGTTCGAGCGAGGTGGCACAGAGGGCGAGCGCGCTCAGTAGCCCGGCGTGCCGGTCGCGCGCGACGATCTGCGTCGAGAGCGGGTCGGGCTCGAGGCCGAGGCGCTCGCAGGCGATCCGCTCCACCTCCGGCTCGACCTCGACGTACGTCCCGACGGGGCCGGAGAGCTGGCCGACCCGGTTCTCCTCGAGCGCCTCGGCGAGCCGGCGCCGGGCGCGGTCCAGCTCGAACGCCCAGCCCGCGAGCTTCCAGCCGAACGTGATGGGCTCGGCGTGGATCCCGTGCGAGCGGCCGATGCAGATCGTCGTTCGGTGCTCCTCTGCGCGGCGGACGACGGCGTCGAGAGCGTGTCGGATCCCCTCCTGGATCAGCGCGCCCGCCTCGCGGATCTGCAGCGCGAGCCCGGTGTCGATCACGTCGGAGGACGTCAGCCCGTAGTGGACGAAGCGGCCCTCCGGGCCGAGCTGCTCCGCGACCGCGTCGACGAAGGCGGCGGTGTCGTGATCGGTGATGCGCTCGATCTCCGCGACGCGCTCCGGCGTCGGCACCTTGACCTGGGCGCGGATCGTCTCGACCGCCTCCGCCGGAACCTTCCCCACCTCGGCGAACGCGTCGAGCGCGGCGAGCTCGACCTCGAGCCACGTCGCAAGCTTCCCCTCGTCCGACCAGATGCTGGCCATGGCCGGGCGGGAGTAGCGGGCGATCACTGGACCCAGTCTAGAGCGCGTCGCGGACTACCCCGGCGGGGGTACAGACGACCCCGAAAGATAGGGCTACTCTGGCGCGGCTTCATCCCGCGAAAAGCATAGGAGCCTGCGTTGAAACTTCTCCTCTCTGCGGCTGCGGCGTTCGTCGCGGCACTCGTCCTCACCGGCGCGGCGCTCGCGAAGAGCCACCCGCACGGCACGACGATGTCTCTCTACGAGAGGACGGCGAGCCCCTCGCTCCTCGCCCGCCAGGGTTGCGCCGCCGCGCGCCGGGGCGAGCGCGGCGTCGTCGTGCTCGACTTCGGCAAGCCGGCGTTCGGCGGCCGCCGCCACGGCGGCTACGGGACGATTGACTTCTCCGACCGCTTCATCTCCAACCATCAGATCACGGTCGGGATGCTCGGCTGGGCGCGCGGCTACGACCGGTGCCTGCGCACGCACTCGATGGCATCCGTGACCCTCGCGCGCGGAACGAGCAACTACCACCTGTCGGTGCCGAGCGCGTTCGTCGCCGGGAAGCGCTGGGCGGGATCGGTGATCGCGCTCCAGCGGAAGCTCTTCCGGCACGGGCTCAACGCGCACGTGAAGTCGGCAGCCGCCGACGACGCCGAGCCGGCGTGGGACCGCGCCTTCCGCCAGACGCACCGCTTCATCCACGGCTTCAGGAAGTTCGCGCACGGCCGGACGCTCTACGACTACGGCTCGCTCGACGGCGGCGTCGGCTCGATCTGGACCGCGCGGCAGATGGTGTACGTCACCGGCGGAGCCGGACGCACGGCGGTGCTGCCGGAGATCTACTACCCCTCGCTCGCGCGGGAGTGGGCTCAGTTCGCGCATATCGCACACCGGCGGTTCCACCGGCGCGTCCACTTCGCCGGCGTGATGACGCAGGTCTTGCCCGGCTGCCGTCCCTCTCGTTGCGGTCTCCGGCCGCAGGCGGCGCACCGCGCGCTCGTCCACGCGCTCGCGCGGGTGGACACCGGCCGCACGCCCGTGCCGCGAGGCGGCACGAACATCGTCCGCGGCTAGGAACTCGTCTCAAAATGAAGCACGGGCCGTTCCGAGACGAGTTCAGACGCTGAGGATCCGGAGCGCGAGCGCCGCGGCGTTCTTCGCGTTGTCGACGCCGACGGCCGCGACCGGCACGCCGGGCGGCATCTGCGCGATCGCGAGCAGCGCGTCGAGGCCGTCGAGAACGCTGAGGCTCGAGCGGAGGGGGACGCCGATCACCGGCAGGTCGGTGTGCGCGGCGACCGCTCCCGGCAGGGCGGCTGCGAGCCCCGCGCCGCAGATGAGGACCTTCAGCCCGCGCTCGCGGGCGGTCTTCGCGTACTCGGCCACCGAGTCGGGCGTGCGGTGGGCCGAGCGCACCTCGAACTCGTAGGCGACGCCGGCCTCGTCGAGCGTCTTCGTCGCGCCCTCCATCCGCTCGCGGTCCGACTCGGAGCCGACGAGGATCCCGACGAGCGGGCCTTCAGACATTGGCGGCGATGTCGGTGCGGAACTGCATGCCGGCGAAATGTATGCAGGAGACGGCGTCGTACGCAGCAGTTCTCGCCGCCGCGATGTCGTCGCCGACGCCGACGACGTCGAGGATGCGCCCGCCGTTCGTGGCGAGCCGTCCGTCGAGCAACGCGGTCCCGGCGTGGAAGACGATCGCTCCCGTGGCGGCGGCCTCGTCGACGCCCTCGATCAGGGCGCCGCGATAGTCGCTCCGCGCCGGGTAGTCGGGCGCGGTCAGCACGACCTCGACGGCGGCGCGCGACGAGAACCGCGGCGGCGGCGTCGAGAGGTCGCCGGCGAGCAGCGGCAGCAGGTCGCTCTCGAGTCGCGCCAGCAGCGGCTGCGTGTCGGGGTCGCCGAAGCGGCAGTTGAACTCGATCACGCGCAGTCCGTCCTCCGTCCGAATCAGTCCGCCGTAGAGGGCGCCGTAGAAGGGCGTGCCGCGCCGCGCGAGCTCGCGGAGCACGGGCAGGTGGATGGTTTCGAGGATCTCCGCCGCCTCCTCGTCGGGAGTGTCGGGGAGCGGGGAGTACGAGCCGACACCGCCGGTGTTCGGGCCGGTGTCGCCGTCGCCGATGCGCTTGTAGTCGCGCGAGGGGGGCAGCACGACGGCGGTCTCGCCGGCTGCGATCGCGAAGACCGAGAGCTCAGGCCCCTCGAGCAGCTCCTCGGCGTGGAACGGCTGGCCGAGCGCCTCCGCCGCGCGGAGCGCTGCGTCGAGCTCCTCCTGCGTCCGGCAGACCCAGACGCCCTTGCCCGCCGCGAGGCCGTCCGCCTTCACGACGCACGGCGGCTGCGCGACGGCGAGCGTCCGGGCGTTGGGGACTCCCGCCGCATCCATCACGTCTTTGGCAAACGCCTTCGACGCCTCGATCTGCGCGGCCGCGGCGCTCGGGCCGAACACTGCGATGCCGCGCTGCCGGAGCTCGTCCGCGAGACCGGCGGCGAGCGGCGCCTCGGGGCCGACGACGACGAGGTCGACGCGAAGCTCGCGTGCGAGGGAGGAGAGCGCCGCGTGATCGTCGGCGCGAACCGGATGGCAGGTCGCCAGCGCTGCGATACCGGGGTTGCCCGGTGCGGCGTGGAGGTCGTCCACATCGGCGCTGCGGGAGAGCGACCAGGCGAGCGCGTGCTCCCTGCCTCCCGATCCGACCACAAGCACCCGCACACCGCGATGGTATGCAACGCTCCGGCGATGGACGCGCCGCCCTACTCGGCCGCCGGCGTCGACGTCGTCCGGCTCCCCGGCGGCGCGCGCGAGCGCGACCGCGTCGCGGTGGAGGAGCCGCTCGAGATCCGCATCGGCGGCGAGCCGGTGGCCGTGACGATGCGGACGCCGGGCCACGACGAGGAGCTCGTGCTCGGCTTCTGCCTCTCGGAAGGGCTACGGCCGACGGCCGCGCGCGTCCCCGACGATCTCGCTGTCAACACCGTCGACGTCGACGCGCCGGGCTTCGATCCCGAGAGGCTGCGGCGGAGCTTCTACACGTCGTCGTCGTGCGGCGTCTGCGGGAAAGGAGCGCTCGACGCCGTCGCCGTCGAGGCGCCTCGCGTCGAGTCGCGCCTGCAGGTGTCGCTCGCCGTCGTCGCTGCGCTCCCGGACCGGCTGCGCCAGTCGCAGGCCACGTTCGAGGCGACCGGCGGGCTCCACGCGACCGGGCTCTTCACGGCGGGCGGCGAGCTCGTCTGCGCGCGGGAGGACGTCGGGCGTCACAACGCGATGGACAAGGTCATCGGCCGTGCGCTTCTCGACGGGCTCCTGCCGCTCGGCGAGCACGTCCTGTGCGTGAGCGGACGGCTGTCGTTCGAGCTCGTCCAGAAGGCGGCGGTGGCCGGTTGCCCCGTCCTCGTCGCGGTCGGCGCGCCGTCGAGCCTCGCCGTCGAGCTGGCGGCCGATCGTGGCATCACGCTCTGCGGCTTCGTCCGCGGCGGCGCGGCGAACGTCTACACCGAGCCGTGGCGCGTATCCCCGTAACGGGAATCCTCCTCGCGGGCGGAGCGAGCAGCCGCTTCGGCTCGCCGAAGGAGCTCGCGCAGTACGACGGCGAACCGCTCGGCGACCGCGCCTGGCGGCTGCTCGGTGAGGCGTGCGACGAGCGGATCCGGGTCGGGCCCGGCGGGCTCGACGATCCACACACAGGACCGGTGGCCGCGATCGCGGCAGGCTTGCGGGCGGCATCGCACGAGATCGCGGTCGTCATCCCGGTCGACATGCCGCGCCTCACCGTCGCGGCGTTGCACGAGCTCGCGGCCGCATGCCGCGACGCGGCGGTGGTGCAGCAAGGCCCGTTGCCGTGCGCCGTCGCGCGCCGAGCGCTGTCGGCATTCGAGACCGACGAGCGGCGCCTGCGGGCCGTGCTCGACGGTCTCGACACGGCGGAGATCGAACTCGACCCGGTCCTTCTCCTGAACGTGAATACTCCCGCTGATGTGGAGCTCTGATTCCGCCTACGACAGCTTCATGGGGCGCTTCTCGCGGCGGCTCGCTCCGCTGTTCGCGGACTTCGCCGGAGTGAGCGCGGACGATCACGTGCTCGACGTCGGCGCCGGCACGGGTGCGCTCACCGAGGAGCTGCTGCGCCGCGGCGCTACGGTCTCGATCGCGGAACCTTCGCCCGACTTCGCCGCCTCGCTGCAGCGGCGGCTGCCCGACCTCGACGTGCGTGCGTCGCCCGCGGAGCAGCTGCCGTGGCCGGACGGGACGTTCGACGTCGCGCTCGCACAGCTCGTCGTCGCCTTCATGAGCGACGCGTGGATGGGCGTCGCGGAGATGATGCGCGTCTCCGGCGGCCGAGTGGCGGTCTGCATGTGGGACTACGAGGGGCAGGAGCTCCTTGCGTCCGTGAACCACGTGCGCGCGCGGATGGGGGAGCCGCCCGGCGAGCCGCCGCGCTGGCGCACCGGCCCCGAGCTCGCCGAGCTGCTCGGCGAGGGTTCCGAAGTGGAGCCTCTCGACGTCGTGGCCGACTACGAGGACTTCGAGGACTTCTGGTCGGCGCTGCTCGGCGGCGCCGGCCCGCACGGCGCCTGGGCCACCTCCCTCGAAGGCGAGCGCCGGGAGACGGCGCGCACGGAGCTACTGCGGGAGCTCGGCAACCCGAGCGGCCCGTTCACGCTCTCCGGCCGCGCCTGGGCCTCTCGCGTCAGGTTCTCTAACCGCGGCTGAGAACGGACTCGCGCTCGGCGCCGGTGCCGACGAGACTCACGGCGACAGCGAGCTCGCGCTCGACGAACTCGACGTACGCCCGCGCGGCGTCGGGCAGATCCGCGACGGAGCTGCACGCGTCGAGCGGCTCGTTCCAGCCCGGTAGCACCTCGTACACCGGCGCTGCGGCATGGAAGTCGCTCTGGTGCGCGGGGAAGTCGCGCGTCTCGCTCCCGTCGCGCATGCGGTAACGGACGCAGACCGGCAGCTCCGCGAAATGCGAGAGGACGTCGAGCTTCGTCAGGGCGAGCTCGTCGATGCCGTTGACGCGCACTGCGTAGCGGAGCGCGACGAGGTCGAGCCATCCGCAACGCCGCTCGCGGCCCGTGACGGTCCCGTACTCGCCGCCGAGCTCGCGCATCCGCGTCTGCTCGTCTCCCGCGATCTCCGACGGGAGCGGCCCCTCGCCGACGCGCGTGACGTACGCCTTCGACACGCCGAGCACGCGATCGATGCGCTTCGGCCCGATCCCGACCCCGGTGGCCGCCTGCGCCGCGACCGGGTTCGACGACGTGACGAAGGGATACGTGCCGTGGTCGAGGTCGAGCAGCGTCGCCTGCGCACCCTCGAAGAGCACGTCTTTCCCGTCGCGCAGCGCGGTCTCGACGTAGAGGGACGTGTCGGCGACGTACGGGCGGACGCGCTGCGCGTAGCCCTCGTACTGTGCCGCGACGGTCTCGAGGTCGAACGGCTCGCTCTCGTAGACGCGGGTGAGCCAGAGGTTCTTCTCCGCGAGCGCGACCTCGATCTTCTGGCGGAGGATCTTCGGGTCGAGGATGTCCTGGACTCGGATCCCGAGCCGCATCGCCTTGTCGGCGTAGCACGGCCCGATCCCGCGGCGCGTCGTCCCGATCGCGAGCTTGCCGAGGCGGTGCTCGCTCGCCTGGTCGATGGCGAGATGCCACGGCATGATCAGGTGAGCGTTGCCGGAGAGGTACACCTCGGCGTTCGGGAACCGGTCGAGCTCGGAGATCAGCACCTCGAGGTCGACGACGCAGCCGTTGCCGATCACGCAGGGGACGCCGCGGATGACGCCGCTCGGCAGGGCGCGGATCTTGTACGTGTCGTCGCCGACCACGATGGTGTGGCCTGCGTTCGGGCCGCCCTGGTAGCGGCACACGACGTCCGAGTTCTGGGCGAGCAGGTCGACGATCTTGCCCTTTCCTTCGTCGCCCCACTGCGCGCCCACGATCACTGTTCCGGGCACGTCAGGGAATTATGCCCATGCCGGCTCGGGGCGGCCGGCACCAACGGCTGCCGCCCCGAGATCCGGCGGTGTCTAGAACGTGCCGGAGGCGACGAGGGTGTGGGCGGCGCCTGTCACGACCGTGACGGTGGAGCCGTGGGCGATCTGAGGGACGCTCTGGCGGAGCTCGGTGTTGCGGGTGAACTCGACGATGCCCCTGCTCGAAACCTTCGCCTGGCCGACGGTGACGCCGTTGGCGCGGACGAGGACGGAACGCCCGGCGAGCGACTTCAGGTGGTTGAGCTCCACCTGGAACTCGCGCTGCCCGGGCTGGGACTGGTACTGCGCGGAGCCGGTCGCCTTGGGGAAGGACGGGCCGGCGTGGACGGCGATCTGACGGTCGGACGTCGTCGCGAGGGCGGCGGGGACGGCAATCACCGCGGCGCCGACGAGGGCAGACGTGGCGAGGATAAGTGTGGTCGGCTTGCGCATAGCAACTCCTTTTCGTTGTGAGAGTCGGAACGGAGTTGTTCTATGTCGCCCCGGGCCAACGCCGGGCTAACGGGAAAACAAGGAATCCCCAGCGTTCGGGAAGGACACGTTTCGTCTACGCGAGCAGCGCCCGGCCGAGGTGGACCGGCTCGCGGCGCAACTCTCGGTCGGCGGCGTCGTACCAGACGGTCTCGCCGATCACGTCGCCGTCCCACTGCCCCCGCGGGAAGCGCGTGACGACTGCGTGGCGCAGCAGTTCGCCGTCGTCGCCGTACTCGATGCGGAGCGCGTTCCCCGTCTCCTCGTCCCATGTGACGACGGCGACGCGGAAGTCGGGGGACGTCGTCTCGACGCGGCGGCTGCGCACGGCGCCGTGCTACCCGCTTTCGGGCGTCGCTACGCCATCGATGGGGTCCGGGTTATCCCCGATGCGGCCGGGCGCGCCGCAGTGCCACGCTTGGAACCAAGACAGGCAGACGCTTGCCCCGCGTTGATCGGTGCGGCGACGGTCCATCTACGGACCACACATCCCCGGTCTAGCTCGGGACGCCGATTCGATGAAGGAGGGTGTGTCATGCAACGTGTCCTCGCACTGGTAGGGGCTGGTGTCATGGCAGTGGTCCTGTCGGCCTCGGCCTCTTGGGCCAAGTCGACTACTACCGACATCGTGAAGACCGATTTCTGGGGAAGCGGCGTGGCTGTCGCCGACCCGACGGTTCCCGCCAACAACTCGACTCCAAGTGCCTACGCAGCGGTCGACCTCAAGATCACGCTGCGTGACATCTACGGCGGGACTGGTTTGACCTGGGACAACGGTCCGAACAACGTCATCGGAGGGTGTGGCGCGCCGGTCTGCCTGCCGCCCGTGATGAAGCCTCGCGTCTACAGGTTTCCCTACGTGGCTGGTATAGGCGGCCCGCCCGAGGCCGGTATCGGCCACTTCACCCTCTCCTGGCACGACGCCGATGGGAGGCGCCACCAGCTTCGACTGCTGGTCCAGAGGGACATCGGCTTCGCGCATCTGCCCTCGTGGGCGACGCCGAAGCCGCCTATCGACAAGGTGACGACCGGTACCTGGGGGAAGGGCGTGGTCGTAGTCGACCCGACGGTTCCGGCCAACAACTCGACTCCAAGTGCCTACGCAGCGGTCTACCTCAAGATCACGATGCGTAATGCCAACGGCGGGACAGGTTTGAGCTGGGACAACGGTTCGAACAACGTCATCGGAGGGTGTGGCGCGCCGGCCTGCATGCCGGCCGTGATGAAGCCTGGCGTCTACAGGTTCCCCTACGTGGCCGGTGTGGGCGGTCTGGTTCCCCAGGCCGGCATCGGGCACTTCACCCTCCGCTGGCACGACCCCAGTGGCAGGTTCCACAAGGTTCGACTACCGATCCAGAAGGACATCGGCTTCGCGCATCTGCCCTGGTGGGCCAAGCCGTAGATGCCAGACGGCGGGGACGTGCTCTCGAGCGCGCGTCCCCGCCCGCCATCTGCAGTAACTGAGACGGATCCTCGCCTGCGTATCCTCCACGGGAAGGGCGACTGGATCAGGAAACGGAGGCCACGGACGTGTACTACGGACACGATGGAATGGGAACAGGCGGCTGGGTGCTGATGTCACTCGTACTGCTGCTCTTCGTCATCGTCATTGCGGGGTTCGTGATCTGGACGATGTCGGTCCGCGGCGAACGCGACGGTCGGAACCCACCGAAGGGTGGTACCGCCGAGACTCCGCTCGGGATCCTGCAACATCGCCTCGCCCGCGGCGAAATCGACGAAGCCAGCTATGAACGGCTGCGCGCCCGTCTAACCGAGCCGACTCCACCATCCGGTTAGACCAGCCGAGACAGAGGACGCATGGAGTGCCTCAGCTGGCGAGCCGAGCGGAGAGCGGCGAGCTTCTCTCGCGGAAGTCGTCGCGCGCGTCGACGTGCACCTCGCGCGTCAGGCGCCGGAGCCGGCTTGCGGTTGGGCCGCCGACGCGGCCGGCGAGAGTGCCCCAGTCGTGGTTCGTCGTGACGATGACGAGGCCGCGCTGCTGCTCTCGCTGGTTGACGAGGTTGTAGATCCGGTCGCGGGCCCAGCTCGACCAGTCCTCCGCGCCGAGGTCGTCGAGGACGACGAGGTCGTAGCCGGTCGGGTTCGGCGGCGGCTCGCCGTCGCCGTAGCTCTCGCGCAGCGCGTTGAGCCACGCCGGGACGTTGAGAAAGAGCGCCGTCTTCCGCCGGTCGCTCCAGACGACCTCGCGGAGGATGGCGACCGCGAGGTGCGTCTTGCCCGCGCCCGGGTTGCCGCGCAACAAGAGCCCCTGGCGCAGGTCGGTTCCCGCGCGCAGCTCCTTCGCCCACTGCCGGCAGACGGCGAGCGCGGTGCCGGTGTCGGGCACGGCCTCGAACGTCTCGAACGAGCAGTTGTCGTACGCCGCCGGGACGCGGACGCGCGCCCATCGCGCGTCGGCGGCGCGCTGCTCGTCCTCCGCCTTCTCGCCCTCGCGGCAGACGTCGCAGTACCGCTCGGCCGCGAACGTCTGGCCGAGGAGGAGCACCCGCTCGGTTGCGAACTCGCGCCCGCAGCCGAGACAGCGCACCGTCAACGGGCTACTACTGGACGATGCTGGCGAATTTCGCATAGCGGCTCATCCAGGCGACGTTGAAGGTTCCAGTGGGGCCGTTGCGGTGCTTGGCGATGATGACCTCGGCGACGCCCTTCTTCGAGTCGTCCTCGGCGTCGCGGTCGTAGTACTCCTCGCGGTAGAGGAACATCACGAGGTCTGCGTCCTGCTCGATCGAGCCCGACTCGCGGAGGTCGGAGAGCATCGGCCGCTTGTCGTGGCGCTGCTCGGGCGAGCGGTTGAGCTGGGAGAGGGCGATGACCGGGAGGTCGAGATCCTTCGCGAGCGCCTTGAGGTCGCGGGAGATCCTCGAGACCTCCTGCAGGCGGCTCTCCTCGTTGCGGCCAGTCGTCATCAGCTGGAGGTAGTCGACGACGATGAGGCCGAGGTCGGGCTGGCGGCGCTTCAGCGTCTGCGCGCGCGCGCGGAGCTCGAGCAGGCTGAGGCCCGGCGTGTCGTCGACGTAGAGCGGCGCCGCCTCGAGCTGGCCGCACGCCTTGATGAGCCGGGGCCAGTCGTCCTTCGCGAGCTTGCCGGTGCGGATGTGGTGCGCGTCGACCTTCGCGCGGGAGCACATGAGGCGCTGCGCGACCTCCTGCTGGGACATCTCGAGGCTGAAAAACGCGCATGGCTTGCCGGCGTCGACGGCGACGTGGTTCGCGATCTCGAGCGCGAACGCGCTCTTTCCCATCGACGGGCGGGCGGCGAGGATGATGAGGTTCGCGGGCTGGAAGCCGGCCGTGAGGTTGTCGAGATCCTTGAAGCCGCTCGACAGGCCGGTCACCTCGGCGCCGTCCTCGTAGAGCTTGTTGATGCGCTGGAACGACTCGACGAGCGCGTCCTTGAAGAGGACGAGCTCGCCGTCGGCGCGACGCTCGGCGAGTTCGAAGACGAGCTGCTCGGCGCGCGCGACGAGCTCGGTCGGCTCGCCCTCGCGCTCCCATCCGAGCTGCGCGATCTCGCCGCCGGCGCGGATCAGGCCGCGGAGCGTCGCCGTCTCGCGGACGATCTCGGCGTAATGCCCGGCGTTCGCGCTTGCCGGGACGATGAGGGAGAGTTCGTGCAGGCGAACGCGACCGCCGACCTCCTCGAGCTCGCCGCGCTGCTCGAGCTCGTTCGTGAGCGTGATCGCGTCGACGGGCTCGTTCTTCGAGTAGAGCGCGAGCGCTGCGCGGTAGATCTTCGCGTGCGACTCGCGGTAGAAGTCGGAGGCGTCGACGATCTCGCTCACCGCCGCGATCGCGAGCGGCGAGATCATCATCGCGCCGAGGACGCTTTCCTCGGCTTCGAGATTCTGCGGTGGGATTGCGCCCGGAGAGGGAGCGGGGGAGGGAACCGGGGCAAGCACCATGCGCTTCGATTCCAGCAGGTGTGAGGTCGGGTTACTAGGTGTTGGCATGTCCGTTGTGAACAGGTCGTTTTCGGCCATTTGCAGGCGAATTGAGCATGATTGCAGGCGTGCCGGACGGCACATCTGTGGACGGCGTACCCGCTCAGAGCGGGACTTTTCTGCATCGATCCACAGGGCTGTGGATCAACGCTTACGGGAAAGGCTGGAACCTGCTACCGCGCAAATCCGGCCACGGCGACGCCGCCGCTTGCGCGCGGTAGCAGGTACCGGCCTCGTGAGTGTCGCTACTCAGCCAGAGCCGCGTCGGCGTCTGCGCGCCACTCGGGCTCGGCCTCGGCTTCGGCCTCCGCCTCCGCCTCGGGCCCGGCTGCATCCGCCTCGTCCGCGGCGGCGAGCGCTTCCTCGAGCTCGGTGTGATCCTCGGCGGCGTCGTCGTGGTCGTCGGGGCGCTCGGCCGCCTCCATCGCCTCGAGCTCCTCGTCTGACGGCAACTCGCCGCCCTCCGGGATGACCTCGGTGCGGATCTCGACCCGGACGTCCTGGAAGATGTCGACGGGGATCGAGTACCGGCCGATCCGCTTGATCGGGCCGGTGTCGACCTTGCGCCGGTCGACGCGGATCTTCTCCTTCTGCCACAGCTCGTCGACGATGTCGGTCGGCGTGACCGAGCCGAAGAGCGAGCCGGTCGGGCCGGCCTTGACCTCGAAGCGGAGCACGGTCTTCGCGAGCGTCTCGGCGATCGACTGCGCTTCCTCGACGGTCTTCGCCTCGTGGCGAGCCCGCTTCGCGTCGCGCTTCTCGAGCTCTGCGACGCGCGCCGGCGTCGCCTCCTCGGCGAGCTTGCGCGGCAGGAGGAAGTTGCGCGCGTAGCCGCGCGCGACCGAGACGACGTCACCGCGGAGACCGACGTGCTCGACGTCCTTGAGGAGGATGAGCTGCATCAGCGGTCGTTCCTGTCCCCGCGATCACCACGGTCCCGCCGCCCGCCGCGGCCGCCGGCGTTGTCGTCCGACCCCTCCGCCACGTACGGGAGGAGCGCCATCTCGCGGGCGCGCTTCACGGCCTGCGCGACCTGTACCTGGTGGCGCCGGCACGCGCCGGTGATGCGCCGGCTGCGGATCTTGCCCCGCTCCGAGATGTAGCGCCGGAGCTGGTTGATGTTCTTGTAGTCGATCTCGGCGACCTTCTCCTTGCAGAAGAAGCAGTTCCGCCGCCGGATCTGGCCGGCCGGCCCGCCGGGCCGCCTGCGCTGCGATTGCTGGGAGGGCTTTTCTCTGGCCATGCTTCTCCTAGAAGGGGATGTCGTCGTCGGTTGGCGTGCCCGGGAAGTCGGCGCCCTCGGAGGCACCCGCGGGCACGAACTGGTTGCCGCCGCCGCCGCCCTCGCCGTCGCCGCGGCTGCCGAGGAACTGGACGCTGTCGGCGACGATCTCGACGGCTTCGCGCTTCACGCCGTCCTTCTCCCACTCGCGCCACTCGAGCCGGCCGTCGATCGCGACGGGGCGACCCTTGCTCAGGTACTGCGCGCAGCTCTCGGCCTGGTTGCCGAAGACGCTGACGCTGAAGTAGTTCGGCTTGTCGGCCCACTGGCCCGACTCGTCGCGGCGCCGCCCGTTGACGGCGATGCGGAGGCTGCAGACGGGGGTGCCGCCGCCCGTATGGCGCAGCTCGGGGTCCTTCGTCAGGTTGCCGACGAGTACGACGCGGTTGATGTTGGCTGCCATCCGCTACTCCTCTTCTTTCTCAGTGGGAACCTCTTCCGGTTCCTCCTCCGTCGGAGCGTACTCCGGCTCTGCGTCCGCGGAAACGTCCGCTTCGGGCTCGTCCGGTGCGGACACCTCGGCCTCGGCCGGGGCGGGCGCGGCCTCGACCGGCGCTGCCGCGGCCGGAGCAGGAGCGGGCGGAGCGAAGTCCTCGCGGGGCGCGCTCGTGCGCGAGCCTGCGATGTGGCGGGTGGCCATGTGACGCAACACGTCGTCGTCGATCTTCAGCACGCGAGAGACCTCGTCGAGCGTCGGCCCGTCCGCGTCGAAGACGAGGAGGTGGTAGACGCCCTCCTCCTTTTTCGCGATCGGATAGGCGAGGCGCCGGCGGCCCCACGCGTCGTGGCTCTGCCAGGTGCCGCCGCTCTTCTCGACCTGCTCGCGGGCGCGCGCGACGATCTCGTCCTGGCGCGCCTCCGCGTGCTCGGGGTCCAGCAGCAGCAAGATTTCATAACTCGTCACAGTCCCGATCCCTTCCTTCCCATGGTCTTAGATGTCGGCCCCGACTGCCGGTGCCGCTCGGGACAGAACGGCACGTTGACGGGGCAGGAAGCGCGGCCAGAGTAGCATCCCGTCGATGAAGCGCCTCGCGGACTGGATCGGTGGAGCCTTCTGGGGAGTCGTTGCCTACCGCCTCTGGAACCGGCGGCGGAAGCCCGCGCTTGCGACCGCGCCGGCGGCCGAGGAGACGGACGATCGTGCCGAGGAGCTGCGCGCGAAGCTCGCCGAGTCGCGGGCGAGCGACGAGCCGGCGCCTGTCGAGCCGAGCGAATCCGCCGACCCCTTCGAGGAGCGCCGCCGCCGCGTGCACGAGGAAGGTCGCGCCGCGATCGACCGCATGAACGACGGCAGCTAGACCCGGCCGCGCCGCTCCGGCCGTTTTCCCGACCCTCGTTCGAGTGATCTTGCGTTCAGCTCCCCTGACCGGGGGATGCTGCTGCCTTGCCGGCCGATCAGGGTGCGCCTGTTTCCATTGCGGCTACTGGACGGAGGGTTGGGAGTGTCGATCTTCGGTGTGTCTCGGAAGGGCGGGTGGCGGACGTTCCTCTCCGCGCTCGGCGTCGTCACGGTCTCGCTCGTCTTTGCGGGGGTGAGCTGGGGCGGGTCGTACGACCCGGCCCTGGACAGCTATTCGATGTACAACCTCACCGCCCAGATGGGCGCGCCGGCCTGGTGGGACGCCGGCTACACGGGCCAGGGCGTCGACGTCGCCGTGATCGACACGGGTGTCGCGCCGGTGCAGGGGCTCAACTCGCCCGGCCAGGTCGTCTACGGGCCCGACCTCTCGCTCGAGTCGCAGAACCCGAGCCTCACGAATCTCGACACGAACGGCCACGGCACGTTCATGGCGGGTCTCATCGCCGGGCACGATCCGTCCCTGACGGCGCCGTACTCGAGCGCCCCGGCGACCGCGTACCGCGGGATCGCACCCGACGCGCGGATCGTCTCGCTCAAGGTGGCGAACGCCGACGGCGGCGTCGACGTCACCCAGGTGATCGCCGCGATCGACTGGGTCGTCCAGCACGCGCACGACCCCGGCTTCAACATCCGCGTGATCAACCTCTCGTACGGCACGCTCTCGAGCCAGCCGTACCAGGCCGATCCGCTCGCGTACGCCGCTGAGCAGGCGTGGAAGCACGGGATCGTCGTGGTTGCGGCGGCCGGCAACACCGGCGCCGCACCCGGGAACGGCCGTGGTCTCTCCGACCCGGCGTACGACCCGTACGTGATCGCGGCGGGCGCGTACAACACGATGGGGACGAACAAGCTCAAGGACGATGTCGTCGCGTCGTACTCGGCACGCTCGAACGGCTGCCGCGGCTGCAAGAACCCCGACCTCGTCGCGCCCGGCACGCACATGCAGGGGCTGCGGGTCCCCGGCGGCTACATCGACCAGAACAATCCGGGAGGCGTCATCGACGGCCGGTACTTCCGCGGCTCGGGCACCTCCGAGGCGGCCGCGATCACCTCCGGCGTCGTCGCGCTTCTCCTCCAGAAGTATCCGGACCTGACGCCGGACGAGGTCAAGTACATGCTGACGGACAGCGCCCAGAAAATCCCCGGCTGGGACGGGCACTTCCAGGGCGCGGGCGCGTTGAGCCTCACCCAGCTCGCGACGGAGAAGGATCCGAATGGCCCGGGGCCGGGGTGTGGCCCTGGCCCTGGTCCTCACGGCGGCGGTCCCGGAGGCTGCGACGTGCAGCACTTCCCCGGGCCGGACGCGAACGGAAGCGGCTCGCTCGAGGACTCGCGCGGCGGTGACCTCCTCAGCCGCAACGGCGTCGTGCTCTCCGGCAACCAGGACATCTTCGGCAACCCCGTCGACCCGAACGCGCTCGCCCAGGCGGAGGCGGACGGTTCGAGCTGGTCGGGCGGAGCCTGGAACGGCAGCACCTGGACGGGCAGCAGCTGGTCGGGCTCGAGCTGGAGCGGCTCCTCGTGGAGCGGCAGCAGCTGGTCGGGCTCGAGCTGGAGCGGAAGCTCCTGGAGCGGCTCCTCGTGGAGCGGCAACTCCTGGTCGGGCTCGAGTTGGAGCGGCTCGTCCTGGAGTGGCAGCAGCTGGTCCGGTGACGCGTGGTCCGGCGACGTCTGGGCCGGCGTGGGCTGGAGTTGATGGGAGGCGCGGCTTCCGCTGCGAAGGCGCCGAGGACTCTGCTCCGCGGCCCCGCCTCGGTCTGGCTTCTGACAGCGGCGATCGCCGCCGCGGCCGGGCTCGTCTGGCGTGACGGCCTCACCCTCGGCCACGCGCCCGCCGGCGTGTGGCTGCCGTGGTGGGGGATCGCCGTCGCGTTCTATGTCGCGGAGGCGTGGCCCATCCACGTCCACTTCAGAAAGCAGGCGCACACGCTCTCCATGACGGAGATCGGCCTCGTCTTCGGCCTCTTCTTCGCAATGCCCGTGGCGCTCTTCGCCGGACAGGTCATCGGCGCCGGGCTCGCATTGGCCGTCCACCGCAGGCAGAAGCCGGTCAAGCTCGCCTTCAACCTTGCGGAGCAGTCGCTCTGCACGGGGATCGCGCTCCTCCTCTTCCGCGCCGTGGCGGGCGGAGGCGGCAGCCGTCTCTGGGTCGCCGCGCTCGTCGGGGTCGGTGTGGCGCACGTCGTCGGCGTGCTGCTCGTCTCCGCCGTCATCGCGGTGGCCGAGCGCGTGCGTCTCGCCGCGAGACAGCTCGATGCGACGCTGATCCTCTCGCTCGTCGGCTCGCTCGCCACGACCTGTCTCGCGCTCGTCGGCGTCGCGCTCGAGGAGAGCCGGCCGGTCGGGCTCCTCCTGCTCGCGTTTCCGGTGGGCATGTGCCTGCTCGCCTTCCGCGGCTACATGCAGCAGCGCATGCAGCGGGACTACGTCGAGTTCCTCTACGAGTCCATGCGCGCCGCGCAGGGTGCGCCGGAGATGGGGCTTGCGATCGGCCAGCTCCTCGTCGCGGCCCAGCGGTTGCTGCGGGCCGACTACGCGGAGATCATCCTCCTCACGCGTACGGGCGACGAGCCCGTCCTGCGGAGCACGAGCGGGTCGGCGGGCCAGACGCTCATGCGCCCCGAGACGCTCTCGCCGGCGACGGACGAGGCGATCCTCCACGTGAGCGAGGCGGAGCGAGCGATCCTCCTGCCGCGCAAGCGCGAGCGGCGCGATCTCGACGGCTTCCTCGCGGCCCGCGACCTGGAGGACGGCGTCGTCGGCGTGCTCCGCGGTGACGAGGGCGTCTTCGGGCTCCTCCTCGTCGGCGGCCGGGTCGGCGACGTGACGGAGTTCGACGAGAACGACCTCGTGCTCTTCGAGACGTTCACCAGCCACGCCGCCGTCCTGCTCCAGAACGGCCGGCTCGAGCAGTCGCTCGCGCAGGTGACGGAGCTGCAGGAGCAACTGCGGCATCAGGCGTACCACGACACGCTCACCGGCCTGCCGAACCGCGCGCTCTTCGCCGCGCGCGTCGCCGAGGCGGTGGAGAGCGCTGCGATCGACAGCACGTCGCGCGCCGTCCTCTTCCTCGATCTCGACGGCTTCAAGTTCGTCAACGACAGCTGGGGTCACGCGGTCGGCGACGAGATGCTCATGCACGTCGCCGAGCGCCTCCGCGGCGTGGTCCGGCCCGGCGACATGCCTTCCCGGCTCGGCGGCGACGAGTTCGGTGTCCTGCTCGTGAACACGGACGCGGCGGACGCACAGCAGGTCGCGCAGCGGATCCGGGATGCGCTCGCCGAGCCGTTCTGGCTGTCGGGCCGGGAGACGACCGCGCACGCGAGCATCGGCATCGCGCTCACGGGGTCGCACGCGGCGACGGCCGAGGAGCTTCTCCGCAACGCCGACATCGCGATGTACGTGGCGAAGAGCGACGAGCGGAGCGGCTACGCGATCTACGAGCCGCTCTTCCACCAGCGCCTCCGCGAGCGGCAGGAGCTCGCGGTCGAGTTGCGGCGCGCGCTCGAGCGCGACGAGATCGTCGTCCATTACCAGCCGGTCGTGTCGCTCGCCACCGGCGCGATCGAGGCCTTCGAGGCGCTCGCCCGCTGGGAGCACCCGGAGCGCGGGCTGCTCGGTCCCGACGAGTTCCTCGGGATCGCCGAGGAGAGCGGTCTCATCGTCGACCTCGGCGCCCGCGTCCTGAGCCAGTCCCTCCGCCAGGTGCGCAACTGGCAGGAGACGGTTCCCGGCGCCGAGGGCGTGGGCCTGTGGGTCAACCTCGCTCCCGGCGAGTTCACGAACGAGCGGCTCGTGGAGGATCTCGCGTTCGCGCTCTCGCGCTTCCGGTTCGATCCGCGCAAGCTCACCGTCGAGATCACGGAGGGCAGCGTGATGCGCGACGAGCACAACGGGCTGCGGGCGATGCACCGTCTCCGCGACCTCGGCGTCGCGCTCTCGATCGACGACTTCGGCACCGGCTACTCGTCGCTGAGCCGGCTCGCGCAGTTCCCGATCCAGCTCCTGAAGATCCCGAAGACGTTCGTCGACCCGCTCGCGGGCGAGGACGCAGACACGAGCTTCGTCGACGCGATCCTCCGGCTCGCCGACTCGCTCGGGATCGTCACCGTGGCGGAAGGGATCGAGCATGCCGCCCAGGCGCGCGAGCTTCGTGATGTCGGCTGCGAGCTCGGGCAGGGCTACGTCTTCAGCCGGCCGCTGAGCGCCGACGAGGCGCAGCGGCTGCTCGCGGCGCAGAGCAGCTTTGCCCTTCCCGCGCACGAGTCCCCGGCGCTTCGCCTCGCGGCATCCGTCTGACGGAGCGGCGCCGGAGTCGAACCGACCTAGCCGTGGGTTACGTTGAAAACCCCCAGCAGGCGCTGAACGGAAGCGGGGATCTTGTCCTTTTCCAGGTATTGCATGCCGCACGCAACCACGGCGAACCGCACTGTCCCGATTAAAGACTCGCGGGCAGCTGGCGTGCACCGGGCCGCATGTGCCTCGCCCGCGTCTCTGGTCTGCTGCGGGGCTACTTCGGATAGAACTCCACCGGCAGATACGAGGTCGGGTAGTGGTGCTTTCGCCGGGTCTGCAGGCTCAAGTCCCAGTAGGAGTCGCCTTGGGAGAGCGGGTCGAAGACGAGAGTGACCCGTACTCGCTCGATCCCGCCGGGCCGGACTTTGGCGTACGTCAAGGTCGCCCATCCGTTCACGGTCGTGTATGGCTTTGATGTCGACCGGAGGGTCGTGCCCAGATCTGGCTTAACCTGAAGCATCAGGTCGGTTATGGGCTTCTTGCCTGTGTTCTGGACGCTCGCCGTGTATGTCACCGCAGAGTTGGGGCTGACCTTGCGCGGCCCGGCGAAGCAGATCCGCTGCAGCGGCCTTGCGCCGCGGTAGTAGATGCCCGGCGCGCCTCTGATGCACTGCTGTTGATTGGCCGCTGCCGCAGCGCCGCTCGACACCGAGCCAGTGGCCACGCCGACAGAGACGATCGTCGCTACCACGGCGTAAGCGATCCCGCTGCCCAAAAGGTATCCCGCTCGCCACCGCATCACTCACCGATTATTCGCGACGCCTGGGACCGGGTCAAGCTACGGGAACCGTCCGCGGGAAGATCCTCGCTTCGAGAGTCGCGCGAGGCGCCTGGTCCAAAACATGCTGAGCGGCAATCTTGGTTCTACGGAGCGGCGCCGGAGTCGAACCGACCTAGCCGTGGGTTACACGACCGTACGGGTTTTGAAGACCCGCTGGGCCACCAGGCCCGGCCGCTCCGCCCGTGAGGCTAGCTCCTAGCTCTCGGCGTCGACGTGTGCCTTCGTATAGGAAGCCATGCCGCGACCCTACGCCGCGGCGAGACGGCTGAGCAACTCGTCGGGCGGAAGGTCGGCAAGCGAGTCGAGGACGAGGTCGGCGCCCGCGTCGCCGAGCCCGAGCCCGCGTGTGACCTCGTTCGGGACGGCGACGGTGAAGATCCCGGCCGCCTTCGCGGCGCGGACGCCGTGCGGCGAGTCCTCGAACGCGACTGCTTCCTCCGCATCGACCTCGAGCAGGCGAAGCGCCTCGAGGTAGAGCGTGGGCGACGGCTTCGCGCGCGCCGGGTCGCCGTCGGCGGTGCAGATCGCGTCCCAGCCGACGGTCTCCTCGAACCGCTCGATGTGCATGTCGACCCAGCGGCGGGACGAGCTGGAGACGATCGCGCGCTTCAGACCGTGACGGCGCGCGGCGGCGATGTACTCGAGGATGCCGGGCCGCAGTTCCTCCGCCGCGATGAGCGAGAGCTCGTACGCGTAGCGGCGCTCGTTCAGAGCTTCCCGCTCGAGCGGCGCGCCGACGAGCTCCTCGAGGTGCTCCATCGGGCTCCACGGCGCGTGCGTCGTGCCGACGAGCGTCGCCCACAGATCCTCCGGCAGCTCGTGACCGTGCTCGCGGTAGAGCATCTGCCAGCCGGCGCGCGAGGCGAGCTCGGTGTCGAGGATCAGCCCGTCGAAGTCGAAGAGGAAGGCGCGGATCACCGCTTCCGCCTCAGGACTCGTCCGTCGCCGACGCGGCGCGTGATCCCGTCCGCGTCGAACCGCTCGAGGTAGTGCTGCGCCGTCTTGCGGCCGACGCCGAGCGCGTCGCGGAACTCCGCGAGGGTGATGCCGTCGTGGAGGATCCCGCGCGCGCGGTCGAACGCCTCGCGCGATACGGCGAAGCCGTCGCCGACGCGGACGAGACGCCCGTTCTCCTCGAGGAAGCGCGCCAGCTGCGCGTCGCCGACGTGCACCGGCTCGACGCCGAGCTCGGCCTCGACGGCCGCGGCGGCCTCCACGCGGTGGCCGAGGTCAGCGGCGGCTCCCGGCCGGTAGAGCTTTGCGCCGCGGCGTTCCAGCCCGAGATGCGGCTCGACCGCCTTCAGCCAGGGCTCGGTGGGAGCGGAGACGCCCGGGTCGAGCGGGTCGGCGGCGTCGATCGCTTGCTCGAGACCGGCGCGCAGCTCGTCGAGCCACTCCTGCGACCAGCGCCACTCGCCCTCGACGAGCACGGGCGCGTGGACGACGAGCTCGCCGCGCTCCGCAGCTTCGAAGCGCGAGAGATCGGCGTGCCGGGCCGGCGCCGGGTCGAGCACGACACCGCCGCCGACGGTCGTGTCGGTCCGCAGCACGAACCTGTCGCCGCGCGCCGCGACGACCGGGCGCGCGAGCCGCAGCTGCGCGAACCGCTCGCCGGCGCGCACGACGCGCGCGACCGTCTCCGCCGTGCCGTGGTGGAGCTGGACACGCGCGGGCAGGTCGCCGGCGCCATCGAGCGCGACGTCGAGGCGGAAGCTCGGCCGGAACGCGCCGGGCGTGACGAGGACGTCGCCGCGGTCGACCTCGTGCCGCTCGACGCCCGGCAGCGACGCCGCGACGCGCTGGCCCGCCTCGGCACGCTCGACCGGCCGGTCGTGCACCTGCACGCTGCGCACGCGCACCGCCGGCCCGCCGGGCTCGACGCGCAGCTCGTCTCCCTCGCCGATCGTCCCCGACCACAGCGTCCCGGTCACGACGGTGCCGATCCCGCGCAGCGAGAAGGAGCGGTCGACATGCAGCCGCGTTGGCCCGTTGACAGTGTGCTGCTCGACCTGCGCCGCGACGGCGGCGAGCGCCGCGCGAAGCTCGTCGAGCCCGGCGCCCGTGCGCGCGCTCGTCACGACGACCGGCGCGCCGGGCACGAGCTCCTCCGCCTCGAGCCGCGCGAGCTCGAGCGTGTCGGCGTCGACGAGATCGGCCTTCGTCAACGCGACGACGCCCCGGTCGATGCCGAAGAGGCGGAGGATCGCGAGATGCTCGTGCGTCTGCGGCCGCGCTCCCTCGCCGGCGTCGATCACGAGGAGGAAGAGGTCGATGCCGCTCGCGCCGGCGACCATCGTGCGGACGAAGCGCTCGTGGCCGGGGACGTCGACGACCGACAGCTGCGTCCCGTCGGGCAGCTCGAGCGGCGCGTAGCCGAGGTCGATCGAGATCCCGCGCGCGTGCTCCTCCGGCAGCCGGTCGGTGTTCTTGCCGGTCAGTGCCTCGACGAGCGAGGTCTTGCCGTGGTCGATGTGGCCCGCGGTGCCGACCGTCAGCGGCACGTCAGGCCGGCCTCCACAGTTTCGCCGCCTCGCGCTGTTGCTGCTCCGCCGGTTCTCGTCGTTCAGCGTGGACGCGTCGGACTTCCGCGACTGCTTCGGGGTCGTCGGAGGCGTAGGGGCGGAGCAGCCTCCAGTCTGTCTGGAAATCGAGTGCGCCGGGCGCCGAATGCCCGCGGTACTCATCCGGGATCACGGGCTCCGCGACAACGGCGAGCGTCTCCTCGAGCGGGAGGAACTGGCAATCGGCGATGGCTTCGCGAATCGCGTCGTCGCTCCACTCGGGTAGGCGAAGGAGTACCCCGAAGCCGTCGGCAAGCACTCGCGTAACGAGGGGCCGACCATGCTCGTCGACGAGGTCTCGGAGACTCCAGACGTCTCCGCACGTCACCTCGTCCATGAGGCGGGCGAGTTGCCGGTCGTACACGGTCATCTGCGCGCAGCGGCGACCGCAGCCGCGGCCTGCTCGGCTTCCTCGTCTGTCAGCGTCAGGCAGTCGAGGAGGAGACGGCCGTCGCGGACGACTCCGACCACCGGCAGTTCGCCCGTGCGCAGTGGTTCGGCGAGCGACTCCTCGAGCGCGCAAGCGAAGCTCGGGAGCTCGGCGAGCGGCAGCGCGCCGCCGCCGACGCGGCCGACGGTCTCCTCGACCTCGCCGCCCGTCGCTGCCGCGAGGCGCTCGGCGCGTGCGCGCACGGTCGCGGCGTCCTGCCCGAGCGTGCGGAGAACGGGGATCCGCTCCGGCGCCTCGAGGTGGAGGAGCAGCGTCCCCTCGAGCGCGGCGAGCGAGAGCTTGTCGATTCGTAGCGCGCGCTGGAGCGGATGGCGCCGCAGCTTCTCGACGAGCTCCGCGCGGCCGAGCACGATCCCCGCCTGCGGCCCGCCGAGGAGCTTGTCGCCGGAGAAGCACACGAGGTCCGCGCCGCCCGCGAGCGCTTCCCTCGCCGTCGGCTCAACATCACTTAGTGACAAGTTGTCACTAGGTGAGATGCGCCCCGAGCCGAGGTCGTCGACGAGCGGGAGCTCGTGCTTCCGCGCGACCTCCGCGACTTCCTCGAGGCGCGGCCGCTCCTCGAAGCCGACGACGCGGAAGTTCGACTGGTGGACGCGGAGGAGCACCGCCGTCTCCGGCCCGATCGCGCGCTCGTAGTCGGCGGCGCGCGTCCGGTTCGTCGTCCCGACTTCGACGAGCCGCGCGCCCGAGCGCGCGAGGACGTCGGGGATCCGGAAGCCGTCGCCGATCTCGATGAGCTCGCCGCGGGAGACGACGACCTCGCGTCCCTCCGCGAGCGCGGCGAGGGCGAGCAGCACGGCGCCGGCGTTGTTGTTGACGACGAGCGCTGCCTCGGCGCCGGTCAGCCGCCGGAAGATCTCCGCGCAGTGATCCTGCCGCGAGCCGCGCTCCCCCGCGGCGAGGTCGTACTCGAGGTTCGAGTAGCCGCGGCCCGCGGCGACGACGCGCGCGAGCGCTTCCTCCGCGAGCGGCGCGCGGCCGAGATTCGTGTGGACGACAACGCCGGTCGCGTTGAGGACGCCGCGCAGCCGCGGCCGCCGGGCATCGCCGAGCTCGTCGCGCAACCGCGCCGCGAGGTCGCCGGGATCCACCCCGGCCCGGATCTCCTCCCGCGCGCGCTCGATCACCACCCGCGCCGCCTCGACGGCGAGCGGGTCGCCCGCCGCGCGCGCGAGCTCGTCCACCGAGGGCAGATCGCGAAGTTCCATGCCCAGGACGTTAGAGCACCTCCGCGATCCAGCGCGAGGCGCCGCGGACGAGAGCCGGGTTGTTCTCGAGCGTGTAGTAGGGCAGCGCCATCGTGCACTGCTGCACGATCCAGCCCCGCCCGCGCAGCCAGGTCGCCTCGTCGACGCCGAGCGCTGCGCGAAAGGCGTCCCGCTCGCCGGCTGGGAGAACCTTGAAGGCGACCGCGAAGTCGAAGGCGGGATCGCCGGCGCCGGCGCCGCCGAAGTCGAGGACGCCGGTCACCGTGCCGTTCGTGAGGACGAGGTTGCGTGGGTCGAGGTCGGAGTGGAGCCAGACCGGCGGCCCCTCCCACGGCGGTGCCGCGACCGCCTCCTCCCACAGCGCGAGCGCGGCGTCGACGTCGAAGAAGTCGTGGCAGCTCCGCAATCGCTCCACGAACGCGTCGCTGCTCGAGAGCGGGACGCCCCGCGATGCCGGCGGAGCGCCGGCCGTGTCGATCGCCTGCAGCGCCTCGAGAAACCCGGCGAGCGCGGGTCCGGCGCCGGGAATCTCCCCCTCGGCCGTCTCGCCCGGCACCCAGGAGTGGATCGCCCACGCACAGGGATAGCCCTTGCCCGGACGGCCGAGTGCGATCGGGCGCGGGGTAGCCAACGGCAGATGCGGGCCCAGCCGCGACAGCGTGTCGTTCTCGCGCGCGGGGCCGTCGCCCCCGTCTGCGGTCCGCGGCAGCCGCACCGCCATCTCCTCGCCGAGCCGGAAGATCGCGTTGTCGGTGCCTTCGAAAGGGACGCGCTCGAGCGGAAGGTTCGCCCACTGCGGAAACTGCTCGTTCAGCAAGCCCCGGATGAGCTCGTCGTCGAACTCGAGCTCGTCCGCATGCATTTTCGGCCGCTCGGCTACTGCGCGTCCGCCTTCTCCGGCTCGTGCGGGCTGCCGTTGCCGCCGTTCTTCGCGAATGCGTCGAGCACCGTCGAGACGACGACATGCGGGTCGTCCGTCACCGTGAGCAGCTTGAGGTCGTCGGGAGAGACCATCCCGTCGGCGAGCGCGCTCCGGCGCACCCAGTCGAGGAGCGGCGTCCAGTACGACTCGCCGAGCAGGACGACCGGGAAGTGCATCACCTTCCCCGTCTGGATCAGGGTCAGCGACTCGAACAGCTCGTCGGCAGTGCCGAACCCGCCGGGACACACGACGAATCCCTCCGCCGCCTTCACGAACATCGTCTTGCGCGTGTAGAAGTGGTCGAAGACGAGGCCGAGATCGAGGTACGGATTCATCGACTGCTCGTGCGGCAGCTCGATCCCGAACCCGACCGACAGCCCGCCGCCTTCCTGGCAGCCGCGGTTCGCCGCCTCCATCACGCCGGGGCCGCCGCCGGTCACGACCGCCCAGCCCGCCTCCGCGAACAGCTTCCCGACCTCGCGCGCGAGCTCGTACGGCCTCGCTCCTTCCCGTGTCCGTGCCGAGCCGAAGCACGAGATGGCCGGCCGGTCGATCTTCTCCACCGCCTCGAAGCCGGTATAGAACTCGTTGCCGATTATCACGCTCCGCTCCTTGAGGTACTCGAGCGACTGGTGGGTCTGGAGAAGGGCGCGATCTTTCTGCATCAGAGGGAGGCTCCGTTCTGCTTGGTGGCGAGCATTCCGGCGACGACCGCGCCGGCGAGCAGAAGATAAAGCGCCGCGATGAGAAACGCGCGCCGCCGGTCGCCCTCGACGACTCCCATCGGGACGCCGTTCTCGTACCGGAAGCGCGGGCGCCGTTCGTCGCCGATCGCGCGGAAGACCGTGCCGCCGTCGAGGAAGCCGATCGGCAGGAGGTTGAACGCGTTGAGAAGGAAGCCGATGTTCGCGATCCCGACGAGGAGCTGCGCATTCCCGACGGTCGACGCTCCCCACGCGATCGCCGCGCCGATGCTGCCGATGAACGGGCCGGCGAGTGAGACGAGCGCGCTGCCCCACGGTGAGAGGTGCTCGCGCCGCGTCATGACGTACGCGCCGAGGAACGGGACGAACGTGGGGAGGGTGACGTGGATGTGCTGCCGCTTCGCCTCGGCGTAGTGCCCCATCTCGTGCACGAGGATCAGGAGGACGAGGCCGAGCCCGAACTCCCAGCTGTGGAAGAGCGCCGAGTAGAGCGCGAACGAGACGAAGAACGCGAAGAACTTCCCGAAGACGAACGCCCACTTCAGGGCGGTCGCGCCGAGAACGACCGCAGAGCCGAGGAGGCGTTCGAGCGAGCGCTTGACGCGGCCGCGGTCGTCCTGGACGGACGAAGCGCTCATGATCCCTGCCCGATCCATTCCTCGCCGCCGGAGTACACCTCTTTCTTCCAGAGCGGAATCGACGTCTTCAGCGTCTCGATCGCCTCGCGGCATGCGTCGAGCGCGGCGGCGCGATGAGGGGCGGAGACCGCGATCACGACGCTCGGCTCGCCGATCTCGGCCCGGCCGAGGCGGTGGTGGATCGCGACCGCGGTCAGTCCGTGACGCTCGGTCAACTCGGCGCCGAGCCGCGCGAGCATGTCCTCCGCCATCTCCTCGTACGCCTCGTAGTCGAGATGGAGCACGTCGCGGTCGCGCGAGCGGCGGCGCACCGTCCCGACGAAGCTCGCGATCGCGCCGGCGTCGGGGGACTCGACCTCGCGCAGCACCGCGGCGACGTCGAGCGGCTCCGCCGCGAGCCGAAAGGAGCCGCCGCTGACGGGCGGGATGAGTGCGACCTCGTCGCCGTCCGCGAGCATCGCGTCACGTTCGACGTACTCGCGGTTGACGGCGTAGAGAAGTCCCGCGGGCTCGTCGCCGAGCTCGAGCCGCGGCCAGACGCCGGCCACAGTCGCCACGTCGTCGAGGTCGATGCTCGAGCGTCCCGCGAGCTCGCGGAGGCCGGCGAAGAGGCGGACGGTCACATGCACGCCTCGGATCTTGCCTGTCTGGTCTCGCCTGGCTGGGGAAACGCGAGGGGCCGGCGATGCCGACCCCTCGCAACCAAGGAAGAATCCCAACCGCACACTGGAGCCACGGTCGCTTGAACAGCGACTCAAACGTACCCGCCCGTCCCGGCCGGAAACCTTGCGGCGTACGATCTGAACGTGGCGACGACCGACGACCGCCGTACCGAGTCCGGCATCGACGTGAAGCCGGTCTACTCCGCCGCCGACGCGCCGCGCGAGCTCGAGCCGCCGGGCGAGTTCCCGTTCACGCGCGGCCCCTATCCGGACATGTACCGCGGCCGTCCGTGGACGATCCGCCAGTACGCGGGTTTCGCGTCCGCGGAGGAGTCGAACGCGCGCTACCGCTACCTCCTCGAGCGCGGCCAGACCGGCCTTTCGATCGCCTTCGACCTGCCGACGCAGCTCGGCTACGACTCCGACGACCCGCGTGCGCTCGGCGAGGTCGGCCGCACCGGGGTCGCGATCGACTCGCTCGCAGACATGGAGACCTTGCTCGCCGGCATCCCGCTCGGCGAGGTGTCGACGTCGATGACGATCAACGCGCCGGCGGCGCTCCTGCTCCTCCTGTACGAGCTCGTCGCCGAGCAGCAGGGCGTCGCGCCGGCAGCGCTGCGCGGCACCGTCCAGAACGACATCCTCAAGGAGTACATCGCGCGCGGGAACTACATCTTCCCGCCGCGCCCGTCGATGCGGCTGACGACGGACCTGTTCGCGTACTGCGCCGAGCGGATCCCGAGCTGGAACACAATTTCGATTAGCGGCTACCACATCCGCGAGGCGGGCTCGACGGCGGTGCAGGAGCTCGCGTTCACGCTCGCGAACGGCATCGCGTATTGCCAGGCCGCGGTCGACGCGGGGCTCTCGCCCGACGAGTTCGGCGCGCGGCTCTCCTTCTTCTTCAACGCGCACAACCACTTCTTCCAGGAGGTTGCGAAGTTCCGCGCGGCGCGGCGGCTGTGGGCGCGGATCATGCGGGAGCGCTTCGGTGCGACGAACCCGAAGGCGCTCGCGCTCCGCTTCCACGCGCAGACCGGCGGTTCGACGCTCACGGCGCAGCAGCCGGAGAACAACATCGTCCGCGTCGCGATCCAGGCGCTCTCGGCGGTCGCCGGCGGGGCGCAGTCCCTCCACACGAACTCGTTCGACGAGGCGCTCGCACTGCCGAGCGAGCACGCCGCGCACATCGCGCTGCGCACGCAACAGATCCTCGCCGCGGAGGGCGGGACGACCGACACGGCCGACCCGCTCGGCGGCTCGTACTTCATCGAGTCGCTGACCGACGAGCTCGAGGCGCGCGCGTGGGAGCTCATCGAGCGCGTCGACGAGCAGGGCGGCGCCGTCGCGGCGGTCGAGTCCGGCTTCGTCCAGGGCGAGATCGAGCAGGCCGCGTTCGAGTGGCAGCAGCAGGTGGAGACGGGCGAGCGGGTCATCGTCGGCGTCAACACGTTCCACGAGGACGGCGAGGAGCACGTGGAGTTGCTCCACATCGACCCGGCGGCCGAGCAGCGCCAGCTCGAGCGCACTGCGCGCGTCCGGGCCGAGCGCAACGCCGACGAGGCCGCCGCCGCCCTCGCCGCCGTGTGCGAGACGGCGCGCGGCGAGGCGAACCTCCTCCCGCCGATGCGCGACGCGTTGCGCGCGCGCTGCACCGTCGGCGAGATCTGCGAGGCATTGCGCGAGGAGTGGGGGATGTACGACTCGCTCCGCCCGCGCGCGTAGCCATGTCCAGAACGGACACGTCCGGTACCTGCTACCGGACGTGGCCGAAAAAGTCACGTCTCAAAGAGCGAATTGCGGGAGGCCCTTCCGGGTGCGAATCTCTGCCGGATGCCCAGCCGGCCGCGCGACCTCAACCCAGGGATCCATCACGTTTGGGTCAACGCGACCGGAAACTGGCCCTACTTCGTCAACGAAGTGGACCGGATGGCCTGGATCCGGTTGCTCGTTCAGGTACTCGATCGCGGCGACTGGCGTTGCCTTGCGTTCTGCCAGATGACGACGCACGTCCATCTGCTCGTCGACGTCCCCGACGAATCGTTGCCATTCGGAATGGCTCATCTGAACCGCGAATACAGCAAGCAGTTCAACGACCGGCACTCGCGGTCGGGGTACTTAGTCCGCAAGCGATACGGCAGTCGACGCATCGAGGATGCGCGCGATCTGCTCGGCACGTACGCATATGTCGTCCTTAATCCTGTCCGCGAGGGAATGTGTCGTCGGGCGGAGGACTGGCTCTGGAGTAGCTACCGCACGACGATCGGCAAGAGCGACGCGTTCCCGTTCGTGGACGCTGGGATCGTGCTCGCCGAGCGCGGCGGCTCCGTGGCAGCGCTCGAGCTGTTGGTCGAGGCGCAGGCCCGCAAGCCTGTCCCAAAAAGCCACGTCCGGTAGCAGGTACCGGACGTAGGCTCTCGCAGTGCGCATCCTCGTCGTCTCGCAGATGTATCCCGGGCCCGGCGCGCCCGACCTCGGGACGTTCGTCGCGCAGGTCGAGAAGGCGCTCGTCGCGCGCGGCCACGAGGTCGACCTCGCCGTTCTCGACACGCGAGCCGGCGGGAAGCTCCGCTACCTGACGCTCGCGCGGCGGACGCGCGCGGCGGCGAAACCGGACGTCGTCTATGCGCACTTCCTCGTCCCCGCGGGGCTGATCGCCGCGCTCGCCGGCCGCGCGCCGCTCGTCGTCACCGCGCACGGTCGCGACGTCCGGAACATCGGCGCGTATCCCGGAATCGCGGCCGCGACGCGGCTCGTCGTCCGGCGCGCCTCGACGGTGATCTGCGTCTCCGACTACCTCCGCCGCGAGCTCGAGACGAAGCTGCCGGGGGCCGCCGGAAAGATCGAAGTCGTATCGAGCGGCGTCGACCGCGAGCGCTTCTCCGTCCAGCCTGCGCCCGACGGCCCGCCGCGCTTCCTCTGCGTCGGTGCGCTCAACGAGCGGAAGAACGTCGTCCGCCTCGCCGACGCCTTCGCCCGCCTCCCGGAGGGGACGCTGACCTTCGCGGGGGACGGCCCGGAGCGCGCTGCGCTCGACGGCCGTCGGAACGTCGAGCTCCTCGGCCGTGTCGCGCACGACGAGATCCCACGCCTGCTCGCCGCCAGTCACGTCCTTGCGCAGCCGAGCCTCGTCGAGCCGCTCGGCCAGGCGCTGCTGGAGGCGATGGCGTGCGGCCGCTCGGTCGTCGCCACGCGGATCGGCGGCCCGCCGGAGTTCGTCCCGCCCTGGGCGGGCGTCCTCGTCGACCCGCTCGACGTCGACGATCTCGCGCGCGCCCTTGCGACCGCCGCCGCGCTCCCGTGCCCGAACGACGCCGCGCGCGAAGCGTCCGCCGCGCACGACGTTCTCCTCCAGGCCGAGCGGATCGAGGCGATCCTCAGCCGGGCGGCCGGTCTAGATCCGCAAGCCTGAGCTCGACGAGCGGCCGAATGCGCTCCTCGAGACCCGCCTCCCGCGCCACGGCCAGCGCCTGCTCCCAGCTCTCCCGCGCCTTCGCCGGATCGACGCCTTGTTTCAGCCGGTTGTCCCCGGTGACGAGAAGCTTTTGGATCCGCTCGCGTACGTCCTCTTCCACAGCTCGACGGTAACAGGGAGGATTGAGCCATGGCTCCGCCGCGCAAGTCGACAAAGAAGACGACGCAGATCCGCGTCCTCATCGCGGACGACCACCTCCTGTTCACCGAGGCGCTCGAGGCGATCCTCTCCGGCGACGAGCGGATCGAGGTCGTCGGGCGCGCGCGCGACGGCGGTGAGGCGGTCGAGCTCACCCGGAAGCTTCAACCCGACCTGGTGCTGATGGACGTGAGCATGCCCGTGCTCGACGGGATCGAGGCGACGCGAGAGATCCGTGCTGCCGGCAGTGACGCGGCCATCCTCATGCTCACGGGCTCGAACTCGCGCTCCGACGTCGACAGCGCGCGCGAGGCCGGCGCGTCGGGCTACGTGACGAAGGACCGGATCGCATCCGAGCTCGTCGAGGCGATCGTCGAGGTCGCGCAAAGCACCTAGTGCGGCCTCTCGTAACGTTGTACGGGAAACGCGGTCATGGTTCAGGCGGCGAGCTTGGGCTGGGTTGTGGCTTTGGTGGCTCGGCGTTCGCGGCGTTGGGCGGCTTCGAGCTTGCGGCGTTCGCGTTCGGCGGGGCT
>DATKRA010000025.1:0-28694 GCA_035532455.1 Gaiellaceae bacterium
TCCCCGCCGGCACGGTCCACGAGACACGTGCCTCCGGGGCCGCCATCCTCCGCTCGGTCTACCTCGAGCCGCGCCGATGCCCGATCGACTGGGAAGCGCCGACGCCGGTTGACGTCAGCCCGTTCCTAGGCGAACTGATCCACCACCTCGACGACCGGCGCCTCGGCGCCGGCGAGCGCCTGCGCGCGGAAGCCGTCCTCTTCGATCTGCTCGCGCCGCTGCGCATCGCGACGATCGACGTGCGGCCGCCAAGCGACCCGCGTGCGCGGGATGTCGCCGACGGGCTCCTCGCGAACCCGGCGGATCCGCGGACGCTGCACGAGTGGGGCCGAGCGGTCGGCGCGAGCAGCCGCACGCTCGCCCGCGCCTTCCTCGCCGACACCGGCCTCTCGTTCGGCCGCTGGCGCACGCTCGTGCGTCTCCAGGCCTCGCTCGAGCACCTTGCCGAGCGGGTTCCGGTGAGCTCCGTCGCACGCCTCGTCGGCTACGGGACGACGAGCGCATACGTCGCCGCCTTCCGCGCCCACACCGGGACGACGCCGGGGCGCTACTTCCAGCCGCCGCCTCGACGCACCTTCCCGCACGACGCGACAGGGGGCACGCCGGTCGAGGACCTGGAGGAGTCACAGGGCTAACGGTTGTGGACACGGGGCTCAGGAGATAGCGTCCACACCATGGACGACCGCGACCCGCCCGGCTACGACGACTGGTTCGACGAGCCTGAGCCCCCGACGCTCGAGAGTGGGCGCGCCGGCCGGCCGTCCTACAACACCCCGGCCGAGACCGAAGAGGACGTCTGGACGCTGCCGGACGACCGGCCCCGCCGGCCCCGCCGAGACGGACGCCGCGGCGACCTCGTCATCGGTGGACGCGCGCTCACGACGACGCAGGTCGCGATCATCGCGATCGCGGCGCTCGCGATCTTCATCGCGATCCTCGCCGCGGCAGGCGTCTTCAGCGGCAGCCCCGCGGCGAACCCTCCCACGATCACCACGCAGACGACGCTCCCGACCACGGCGACGACGCCCACGACACCGAACGTGACAGCGCCGACGCAGCAGATGAGGCAAGGCGACACGGGCGCACAGGTCAGGCTCCTCCAGAAGGAGCTGAAGGCGCTGCAGATCTATACGGGCGCGATCGACGGCTCCTTCGGGCCGGCGACGCTGACCGCCGTCCAGAACTTCCAGAACGCAAACGGACTGACAGCGGACGGAATCGTCGGCAAGCAGACTCTGGCAAAGCTCAAGCAGGCGGTCGCGGGCTTCGGCGGTTAGCCTCCCGCTCGTGGGGGGTCACGGCTTCGACGACGTTCTCGCGGCGAACGAGGAGTACGCGCGCGACTTCTCTCTCGGCGGCCTGACCGGCCGCGCGGGGAAAGGGCTCGCGGTGCTGACGTGCATGGACTCGCGGATCGAGCCGCTCCAGATGCTCGGGCTCGTGCCCGGGGAGGCGAAGATCCTCCGCAACGCGGGCGCCCGCGTCGACGACGGCGTCATCGCGGCTCTCGCGCTCGCGCACGAGCGGCTCGCCGTGACCCGCGCGATGGTGGTCGCGCACACCGACTGCGCTGCGACCGGCCCCGAGGAGCGGGAGGAGAATCTCCGCGCCGACGTCGACAGGCTCCGCGCCACTCCTGAGCTCGCCGGCGTCGAGGCCGGCGGCTTCGTCTACGACGTCGCGACCGGCGTGCTCTCGCGCATCTGCTGAGGGATCAGCAGCTCGAAGCGCGCGCCGCCGCCGCGCGGGTCGTAGACGAGGTCGCCGCCGTGCGCCTGCGCGTAGGCACGCGCGATCGCGAGGCCGAGGCCGTGGCCGGACTGCGTCCCGCGCGCGAAGCGGTCGAAGATCCGTCCCTCGAGCTCCCGCGGGACGCCCGGCCCCGAGTCCTCGACCGAGATGCGGAGGCACCGGTCGCGCTGCTGCGCCACGATGCGGATCGGCGGCGCGCCGTAACAGGCGGCGTTGACGAGGAGGTTCGTCACAACGCGCTCGAGCACGAGCGGATCGACCACGGCGGCGAGGTCGTCGGGGACGTCGAGCTGGACGTCGTCCCCGTCGGGTAGCGCGCCCGCGACGATCTCGGCCAGCACGGTGCGGAGGGCGACGGGGCGCGGCGCGACGTCGACCGCCTTCGCGTCGAGGCGCGAGAGATCGAGGAGATCCTCGAGCAGGCGACGGAGGCGCTCGCCCTGCTCGACACCGACCCGGAGCAGCTCCTCACGGGCGTCCTCCGAGAGCTCCGGTCCGCGCTCGGCCAGTGTCTTGAGGAGGCCGTAGACCGACGTCGCCGGCGTCCGCAGCTCGTGCGAGGCGATGGCGACGAAGTTGAGCTTGAACTGGTCGAGCTGGACGGTCTCCTCGTGGAGGCGGGCCCGCTCGATCGCGATCGCCACGCGCTGGGAGACGAGCTCGAGCAGCTCGATCTCGTCGCGCGTGAACACGCGCAGCGTGAGCGAGCCGACGTGGAGCACGCCGAGCGACTGGCCCGCGACGATGAGCGGCACGCCGAGCATCGACTTGATCCCCTTCTGGCGGAGGATCGGGTTCCACACGGGGTACTCGTCGACCTCGATCACGCGCGGCCGGCCCTCGGCTGCGACCTTGCCCGCGAAGCCGGCGCCGAGCGGCACGCGGACGCCCTGTTCGACCTCCTCCTCGATCCCGAGCGCGGCGCGCGCGACGAGCTCGTTCGACTCCTCGTCGAGGAGGAGCACCGCGCACGTGTCTGCGCGGAGGATGTCGCGGATGCGCGGGAGGAGCACGGCGAGCAGCTCGTCGACCTCGAGATGCACGAGCGCGGCGTCGGTGACCGCCTGGACGTTCTCGACTCGCTGACGGGCTGCACGCTCCGCCTCGAACAAGCGCGCGTGATCGATCGCGAGCGCGGCGCGGTCGGCGACGAGCTGGAGGAGCTCGACCTCGTCCACCGTGAACTCGCGCACGGCGAGCGAGCCGACGTGGAGGACGCCGCGCACCTCTCCCTCGACGACGAGCGGGACGCCGAGCAGCGACTTGATCCCCTTCTCGTGGAGGATCGGGTTGAGGACGTCGGCGTGGTCGACGTCATCGAGGATCACCGGCTCCTTCTCCGCGGCGATGCGGCCGGCGAAGCCGTCGCCGACCGGGATACGGACGCCTTGCTCGACCTCCTCCTCGATCCCGAGCGCAGCCCACGCGACGAGCTCATTCGACTCCTCGTCGAGCAAGAGGATCGCGCACGTGTCGACGTCGAGCAGCTCCCGAGTGCGGTCGAGGAGCGCGTCGAGCAACGCGTCGAGCCGGAGATGCGCGAGCGCGGCGTCCGTGATCGACTGCAGCCGACGGACGTGGTCGCTTGTCGACCCCCCCGGTCATCATCCGCTGGACCTGCCCTTAGTCCCCGGGTCTAACCCCCTGCCGGTAGTGCCGGACGAGCACGGTGGCGCCCGCGAACAGAACGCCCGCCGCGACCTCGGCGAGAACGACTGTGCGGGAGTCGATGGGCGTCGTGACGACGTAGCCGTGGCCCAGGTAGTGGAGCTCGCCGAGAGGGGCGCGCCGCGCAAGCGGCTCGAGGCACAGCGCCACCGCGCAGATCAAGGCGCCCGTCAGCGCGCGGCGTGTCCGCCATCCCTGCCCGAGCCAGCCGAGGAGCGGCCCCGTGACGAGCCCGCCGAGAACGACGGCCGCGTTACTCACGAAGAAGCCGCGCGCACTCGCCAGCGTGTAGCTCGCGCCCTCGACGGGGCTGTCGGTCATGAGCCAGTAGCCGACCAGCGCGGCGGCGGTGCAGCCGAGCCCGAGCAGCGCGGCACGCCGCGGTGTCCGCTGCGTCGACCCGGCAAGAAACGCGAGGACGAGCCACGGCGCCGAGAGGCTCGCCACGTCGTGTCCCCACGGCAGCCGCGCCCCGAGAAACTGGCTACCGGCGCCGTACGCAGCGGAGAGAACGAATGCGAGTGCGACCCCCATCGCGCCGTTGATCCTAGCCGGGGTCGCCGCGCAGGGCGCTACCCCGGCTCCGAGCCGCTTGAACCTCGGAGATGCAAGCGCTGCGGTAGTCGTCGCCGTCCACCGGACCGAGCTCGAACTCGACTACGAGCGCGGCGGCTGCGAGCGACGCTTCGGCGAAGATCGCCGCCACCCCGGCATCGGCGGCGACGTGCGGGTGCCCGCGCTCCGCCACCGCGGCGACGAGCTCGAGGACGCGGAGGGAGTCGGCGCACGTACGGCGTGCCGGCTCGACGGCCCCGGCGTAGGCGAGCTGAATCTCCGCGCTGTCTCCGCCGCGACGCGCCGCCATGACCCGCTCGAACGCTTCTGCGTCCTCATCGACGAGACCGAGCAGCTCGGCGCGGAGCCGGTCGGCCTCTTTCGCCACGCCGTCCATCTCGAAGGCGCGGTCGCTGAACGGGTCGCTCTGCACGGTCAGCCGCGCCGCCATCGCGACGAGCCCGGCTGCGACGGCGCCCGGCAACGGCGCGAACCGAGTCAGCGGCATCAACTGGAACTCGGTCTCGGCCAGGAGCGACGTCATCGCAGCGCCTCTTCGACCGTCGCCAGCGTCTCGTCGCGAAGTCTCGCGGCGTTGGTGCGCGCCTCCCGCGCGGCGTGCGCGCTCGCAGCGCGGTAGATCTCGTCCTGGATCGAGCCGAGGTTGATGTCGACGTTCAGCGCCGCGCCGTCGACCGCGCTCGCGGCGAGCAGCGCCGCCACGCCGGCGTCCGAGATCGCGTTGGGGTTTCCCCGCTCGGCCACGTCCGCGGTCAGTGCGAGAACGCGGCACGCGGCTGCGCAGACCGCGAGCGGAGGCTCGACCGCGCCCTTGTACGCAGCCTGGACCGCGGCGCGCCGTTCCGCCTTCTGCTCGTCCGTCTCCTTCGGCAGCCGGAATGCCGCCATGACGCGCTCGAACGCGGCGGCGTCGGCGTCGATGAGCTCCTCCAGCCGGCCGCGCAGGTCGTCCGCTTCGGCGGCGACGTCGACCATCCCCCCGGTGTTCCTCGCGACCATCGCGACGAGCCCCGCCGCGAGCGCGCCGCTGAGCGCAGCCGCGCACCCGCCGCCGGGAGTCGCGTCTCCCGACGACAGCTCCGCCAGGAAGTCCGCCAGGGTCGTCTCGCGGTAGCTCACGGCTCCTCCTCCGGAAGAAGATGGCGCTCGATCACCTTGGTGTCGGCGAAGCCGGAAATCTGGAGGTAGTAGGCGAACGTGTCGCCGACCGCTTCGAGCGGCACGAGGCCGACGAGCTCGCACTCGCGGACCGCGACGCCGTGGCGCGCAGCCTCCCGGCGGACGAGCTCCACCGCTCGGTGAATCGGCGTCCGCCGGTAGTCGACGAGGTTCATGGAGACCTGGACGATGCCCTCCTCGGCCACGTCGACGCCCATCGCCTTCACGTAGCGAAGACCGCCGCTCGAGTGGCGGACGGCCGCAGCGATCTCCTTCGCCACCGCGAGGTCGCCGGTCGCGAGGTTGACGTTGAAGGCGACGAGCGGCATCCGCGCCCCGACGGCCGTCACGCCCGAGCGCTCGTTGAAGACCTGCGGCCCGGCGTCGACCTGCCAGTCCGGCTCCGCGAGCTTCGCGGCCATTCCCTCGTACTCGCCGCGGCGCACGTCGGCGAGATTCCGCCGGCCCTCGCTCGTGCACGCCTCTTCGTAGAAGAAGACGGTGACCCCGTGCAGCTCGGCGAAGCTCCTGCCGAACCGGCGCGCGACCTCGACCGCCTCGGACATGTCGATGCCGCGGATCGGCACGAACGGGACGACGTCGACGGCCCCCATCCGCGGATGGCTGCCGGTGTGCTCGCGCATGTCGATCAGCTCGACCGCGCGGGCGCAGAGTGCGGCGGCGCACTCCTCGACCGCCTCGGGAGCGCCGAGGAAGGTGCAGTCGGCGCGGTTGTGGTCGGCGTCCATCGAGAGGTCGAGCGTCTTGACCGGATAGCGCGCCAGGACGTGCTCGAGCTCCTCGAGGAAGCGGGGATCCCGCCCCTCGCTGAAGTTCGGAACGCACTGGAGGATCCGCATACGACCGAATCGTCCCGGCCGAGCGCCAAAGGCGCATCAGCACGTTCCCCGATCGGGAGGAGGGGGGGTTACGTAAGCCTCAGGCAAGCCCGTGCTCGTAGGCGTAGCGGACTGCCTGCGCGCGATCCCGGGCTCCCGTCTTCTGGAAGATGTGGTTGACGTGCGTCTTGACGGTGGCGGCGCTGACGACGAGCTCCGCGGCGATCTCGCCGTTCGAGCGCCCGGCTGCGATGAGCTTCAGGACGTCGACCTCTCGCGCCGTCAGGTCGTCGGGAAGCGAAACGGGGCGCTTGGCGGCGTCGAGGGCCGCCGCGACCAGGCGACCCTGCACGGCCGGGTCGAGATGCGTCTCGCCGGCGGCCACGGCGCGTATGGCGCGCTCGATCTCCTCCGCGCTCGCGTCCTTCGTCAGATAGCCGCTCGCACCGGCCTGCAGCGCGGGGAACAGCGACGCGTCGTCGGCGTACGTGGTCAGGACGAGCACGCGCGTTTGCGAGCCCGACTCACGGAGCTCCCGTGTCGCGGCGGCGCCGTCGAGCTCGGGCATGCGCAGATCCATCAGGACGACGTCAGGCCGAAGCTCCCGCGCCAGCTGCACAGCCTCGACTCCGTTTCCCGCCTCGCCCACGACCTCGATGCCGTCCGTCGCCCCGACGAGGAGCGCCAGCCCTTCCCGCACGGCACGCTGGTCGTCGGCGACGACGACGCGGATCACGCGGGCACCTCGAGCTCGACGCGCCAGCCGGTCTCGGTCGGGCCGGCGCGTAGCTCGCCGCCGCTCCGCTGCACGCGCTCGCGGAGGCCGGCGAGACCGTTCCCACCGCCGACCTCGAGGAGTTCCGCCTTGTCGAGCGCGCCTGCCTCGACGCGATCCTCGACGACCAGCACGACGCGTTCCGTGTCGTAGCGGAGCGTGATGGTCGTCGGCGCTCCGGGGGCGTAACGCGCGATGTTCGTCAGCGCCTCCTGTGCGCCTCGGTAGAGCGCGAGATCGGCATCCGAAGAGAGCGCGGACGGCGTTCCCACGACATGAACGGCCACGTCGGTCCTCGTGTCGCTCCGGAACGTCTCGACCAGCGCATCGAGATCGGCGACGCCCGGCGTGGAGTCGCTGCGAAGGGCGTCGACTGCCTGCCGCGCGTTCGCGAGGCCGTCTCGCACGAGCTCGGCCGCCCGGTCGAGCGCCGCCGCGACATCCGGGCCTGCTCCGTTCCGCTCGACGAGCTTCCGAGCGCCCTGGAGCTGAATCGCAGCGCCGGACAGCGAATGCGCCAGCACGTCGTGGAGATCCGCCGCGATCCTGCTTCGCTCCGTGAGCGCGGCGGTCCGCAGTTGCTCCTCCCGCGCATCCGTCAATTGCGCGAGCAGCACTTCGGTCGTCTCCTGGCTCGCCCGAGCCTGCTGGATGAAGAAGGCGACCAGCGCGAGGAGCGCGCACAAGAGGATCCCGGCAAGGACGACTGCGGCAGACCCGCCCGCGAGACCCTCTGCCAGTGCGAGCCCGACCGTCGTTGCCGCCGCGATCCCCGCACCGAGTCGCAGCGGGAGGCGCGCCACTGCCATCCATACGGCCGCGCCGCCCGCCAGCTCCGCCGGCCCGCGTGGCTGCAACGCGACGAGCGCGACTCCCGCCGCGCCCATCGCCGCAATCGCGACAGCCTGGGTCGCGACGGCGCGCGAGATGAAGCCGTCCTGCACCGTGCACGCGAGCGCCGCCACGAAGAAGACGAGTGCGACGGAGACACCGAGGCCGCGGCCGTGGAGCGCCGGCGCCGGGTGGCTGTTGGCGGCACCGATCGCAACCGAGGCGATCACGACCAGCCCGACCGGTCGCAGTATTGCGCGCTGGCGTCGAAGCCGAGCCCGCGCCTGTTCGCGGGCCCCGGCTTCGCGTGCGCTTCCGGACATGTCCACGGCGAGACGATAGATCCCTGCTCAGGCCGCGACCAAGCGGCGGCCGCGAACCTGGACGACGGCGATCCGCGACCCGACCTCGATCAGCGCCATCAGGACGAACGCGACCGGCCACGCTGCGGCGCCGATCTGATGCGAGATGCTGAACGAGCGCACCGTGGGCTCGAGGCCGTGCCCTATGGCGAACGCGAACGCCATCCGGGCGCCGATCCCGAGGACGAGGAGCCCTCCGGCGATCCAGCCGACGCGGGCCAGTGCGACTCCCCGCTCGCCTGCCCGCACCCGCGTGGCGAAGCCGCCGGCGACGCCAAGGGTCAACCCGGCGAGGGCGAGCCCGGCGATCAGAAGGAGATCGTTGCCCGCGGTCGGGAGGGTGTGGAGGTACTGCGCGCCGACGAAGAGCATCAGCATGAGCGGGACGGTCACGCTCCGGCGGTCGAGCTCCCGTTCCTTCGCCTGGCGGAGGACGAGAAGGACGAACGCCGCGTTGAGGAGGTACTCGCTGGTGGTCATGCCGACATCGTCGGCTGCGGCAGACGTCGTGTCGTCGCCGCCCGGGTTGATTCGCGGGTTGATCCCGCCTCAACCCGCAGTTAGCTGCTGCTGCGCTCGATCAGCTCAATGCGGTATCCATCCGGGTCGCGCACAAAGCAAAGGAGCGAGCCGCCCTCGCGGAGGCGGTACGGCTCCCGCTCTGGCTCGATTCCCTGCTCGGCTAGCCCCGCGAGCGTCGCTGCCATGTCGTCGACCGCGAGCGCGATGTGGCCGTAGCCCGTGCCGAGCTCGTACGTGCGGCCGTCATGGTTGTACGTCAGCTCGAGCACCGCCTTCTGGTCGCCACATCCGAAGAAGTAGTTCGTCGCCTCGAGCTCGCCGTTCCGGACGATGTCCATGTCGCGCTCGAACTCGAAGCCGAGCGCCTCGTAGAAGCTCCGGCTCCGCTCCGGATCGGTGATCCGGACCATCGTGTGGAGGAATTCAGCCATCCCCGGATCCTACGGTCGAGTAGCTTCCCGGCGTGGAGACAAAGCGCCTTCCGTCCGGCGTCGAGATGCCCGTCCTCGGGCTCGGCGTCTACCAGATGAAGCCGGGGCACGAGACCGAGCAGGCGATCGAGTGGGCGTTCGAGGCCGGCTACCGGCACATCGACACGGCGATGATGTACCGCAACGAGGAGAGCGTCGGCGCAGCGATCCGGCGCAGCGGCCTCCCACGCGATGAGGTCTTCGTCACGACGAAGATCCTCCCGACGCGACGCAACGCGAAGGAGCAGCTCGAGCAGAGCCTCCGCAAGCTCGATCTCGACCACGTCGACCTCTACCTCATTCACTGGCCCCTGCCGCTCGGGAACGCGTCGCTCTGGCGGCGCCTCGAGTCGCTGCGCGAGAGCGGGCTGGCGCGCGAGATCGGTGTCAGCAACTTCGGCCGGCGCCGCCTCGAGTCACTCCTCCCCGACGCGGCGCTGCAACCGGCGGTGAACCAGGTGCTGTTCAACCCGTTCCGCTACTGCCGGGCGATCCTCGACTACTGCCGCGAGAAGGGGATCGTGTTCGAGGCGTACAGCCCGCTCGCGCGCGGCAAGGGACTCGACGATCCGGCGATCGTCGCGGTCGCTGAGCGGCACGGCCGCACCCCGGCGCAGGTCGTCCTCCGCTGGGCGGTGCAGCACGGGGCGATCGTGATCCCGAAGTCGAGCAGGCAGGAGCGGATCCGCGAGAACGCGCAGATCTTCGACTTCGAGCTGTCCGGGGAGGACATCGCCGCGCTCGACGCGCTCGACCGCACCGGCGGCACGGCGAAGGCGCGTTTTTAGCCGAAGCGGCCGCGCGCGGCGGTGACTCCACCCGGATCGCCGCCCGGGCCGCGCAGCATCCATGCGAACCCGACCGCGACCGCCGCTCCGGCGAGCGGGCCGACGACGTAGAGCCAGAGATGCTCAAAGCTCCCGAGCACGACGTCGGGCCCGAGCGACCGCGCCGGGTTCATCGACGCACCGGTGAGCGGGCTGGCCCAGAAGCCGGCGAGGACGATGTAGCCGCCGACGGCGACGGCGGAGAGCGGCCCGACATTCTGCGCCTGCGAGGCGGTGCCGAGGATGGTGCTCACGAGCCCGACGGTCAAAACGGCCTCGGTGAGGAACGCCTGCCAGTCGACGAGTCCGGCGCCGGGCTCGGTCGCGCCGAGCATCCCAGCCTTGCCGTAGACGCCCCAGAGGAACAGGCACGCGAGAATCCCGCCCGCGAGCTGAACGACGACGTAGCCGGGGACGCGCCGCCAGGGGAAGTCGCCGCGGAGGCTGAACGCGAGCGTCACCGCCGGATTGAGGTGCGCGCCGGACACGGCGCCCATGAAGAGGATGATCGCCATCACCATGAGGCCGGGCGCCGCGACGGCGGTCGAGCGGCTGATCGCTCCGTTGCTCAGCGCCCCGACGACCGGCGCGCCAGCACCCACGAGCACGAGCAGAAACGTCCCGAACAGCTCCGAGAAGAGGCGCCGCCAGACGATGGCGTGCAACGGCGGCGGCGCGAGTGCCGGCTCGCCGGCGACCTCGGCGTGATCCATCCTCCGGTGCTCGGCTGGCACGGAGACGGATTCGGTTCGGCTAGGGGAGGTCCTCTGAGAGCAGCGCGTAGAAGATCGCGTCGATCCACTCGCCGTCCTTGAGATACGCGCGACGCTTCCGGCCTTCCCGCACGTAGCCGACGCGGTCGGCGTGGGCACACGCCCGTTCGTTGAAGGCGTAGACCTCGAGCTCGAGGCGGTGAAAGCCGAGCTCGTCGAACAGGAACCGCTGGAACTGCCGCGCCGCGTCGTCCGCGACGCGCCGGCCGCGGAAGCGCGGGTGGACGGCGAGGCGCTCGACCCGCGCGATCCGGTTTCGGTCGTTGGTCACGTGGAAGCCGAGCGCACCCGCCGGCTCGCCGTCGACCTCGATGACGAAGCGGCCGAATGCCTCCGGCTCCGCGAGCGACAGCTCGATCTCCTCGACGATCTTCCCACGGTCGGATGCCGTGCGCGGGCCGAGGAACGGGCGAACGTCCTCGTCCGAGTTCAGCTCGACGAGAAAGTCTGCGTCAGACGGGTTCGCTCGCCGGAGCGCGACGGCCACGCCGGGACGCTAGTCGAACGCCGCCGGTCGCGAGCGCGACGCCGCCGAGGATCAGCGCGAGCGCCGCGAACGCCGACGGGCCGAACTTCTCCCCGAGGAAGATCGCTCCGTACCCGAGCGCGATCGGCGGCACGAGGTACGTCACGAGCGTCGCGTACATCGGGCCGGCCTGCTGGATCAGCCGGAAGAAGAGGAGGTACGCAATCGCCGTCCCGACGACGCCGAGGACGAGGATCGACGCGATCGTCTTTGCGTGCCACATGCCGGCCGGCGCCTGGATCACCCCGACCGGGAGAACCGCGACGCTCGACACGGCGCACGACGCAAACGCGACGACGAGCGGCGGCGTCTGCCTGAGATGGCGGCCGGCGATCAGCGTCCCGAACGCGTAACACATCGCCATCCCGACGACTGCGACCGCGGCCAGCAGCTTCCCGTGCGGCTGCGCGCCCACGAGCAGCGCAACTCCGACGAAGCCGACCAGGAGACCGACGAGACGCGACCCGACGACGCGCGACTCGCGGAAGAACAGGAACGCGAGGAGCGCGTTGAAGATCGGCACGGCGCCCTGGATGATCGACGCGAGCCCCGAGTCGAGCCTCTTCTCTCCCCACGACAGCAGCCAGAAGGGCAGCGCCGTGTTGACGAGACCGACGAGCACGAGCCACCGCCACGAGTCGCGCACGTAGGCGAGCGTCTGCCGCGGGCCGAGCCGCACCGCCGCGATGACGGCGAGCAGGATCGCAGCCGAGCCGATGCGCCCGAGGATCAGGGTCGACGGCGCGAGCTGCCGGTCGGCGATCTTGATGAGCATGAACGACGCTCCCCAGATGAGGGCGAGCAGCGTGAGGAGGACGATCGGCCGGCGCATCTTCTGCTCCAACGTAACGCGGCGGTCCGCTGTGAGATTCCACCGACGGGAGGCACGGCTAGACTGAGTCACCTGACGGAGGTCGCCGCCCAGTCTCTCCATCGCGCGCTCGGTCTCACCGACTGGGAAGCGCAGCGAATCCGAGAGCTGCTCGGCCGAGACCCGAACCACTTCGAGCTCGCCGTCTTCTCCCTCCTCTGGTCTGAGCACTGCGGCTACAAGCACTCGGCGCCGCTCCTGAAGCGGCTGCCGTCGGCCGGCGAGCGCGTCCTGCAGGGGCCCGGCGAGAACGCCGGCGTGCTCGACCTCGGGGACGGAACCGCGGTCGCGTTCAAGGTCGAGTCGCACAACCACCCGTCCGCGGTCGAGCCGTTCCAGGGCGCCGCTACGGGCATCGGCGGGATCCTCCGCGACATCATCGCCATGGGCGCGCGGCCGGTCGCGCTGCTCGACGGCCTCTGGTTCGGCGCGCCCGACTTCCACTTCTGGCAGGCGGTGTCGGGGATCGGCCACTACGGCAACTGCGTCGGCGTCCCGAATGTCGGCGGGCAGACGGTCTTCGACCCGGCGTACTCAGGTAATTGCCTTGTGAACGCCATGTGCGTCGGGCTGCTCGAGACGGAGCTCCTCCGCTCGGCGAAGGCGAGCGAGCCGGGCAACGTCGTCGTCCTCTACGGCGCGACCACCGGGCGCGACGGCATCGGCGGCGCCTCGGTGCTAGCGAGCGCCGAGCTGAGCGGGAATGACACCGACAAGCGCCCGTCCGTCCAGGTCGGCGATCCGTTCACCGGCAAGAAGCTCATCGAGGTCTCGCTCGAGCTCGTCGAGTCGGGCCTCGTCGAGTCGCTGCAGGACTGCGGCGCCGCGGGCCTCGCCTCCTCCCTCGCCGAGATGGCCGCCGACGGCATCGGCATCGACGTGCAGCTCGACCGCGTGCCGTTGCGCGAGGAGGGCATGGAGCCGTGGGAGATCATGATCTCGGAGTCGCAGGAGCGAATGGTCGCGGTCGTCCAGCCGGACAGGCTTGGCGCGGTCGGCCTCGTATGCGACCGCTGGGAGCTGCCGTGCGCGGTGATCGGCAGCGTGACCGGCACCGGGCTACTCCGCGCGTTCCACGACGGCGAGGTCGTCGGCGAGATTCCCGCCGAGTTGCTGACGGACGAGTGCCCGCGGTACGAGGTCGCCCAGCGCGCCGAGCCGAAGCCGTTCCGGCGCGTCACGCGGCCGGAGTTCGACGTCGGCGAGGTGATCGAGCAGTACGACCATCTCGTCGGCTCGCGCACCGTGCGGCGGCCGGGGCTCGACGCGGCGGTGCTGCGGCTGCGGCCTTCCCTGCGCGGCCTGGCGATCGCGTTGCAGGGTCCGGCGCCCGGCGAGACGGACGGGTTGCGCGCCGGCGTCCAGGCGACGATCGGCGCCGCGCGCAGCGTCGCATGCGCGGGCGGCGAGCCGATCGGCCTCACCGACTGCCTCAACTTCGGCAACCCGGAGAAGCCCGAGATCGCGCACGAGCTCGCGCAGGCGATCGAAGGGATCGCGCTCGCGGCCGAGGCGATCGGGATCCCGGTCGTCTCCGGCAACGTCTCGCTCTACAACGACGCCGACGGCGTCTCGATCCCGCCCACGCCCGTCGTCGGCTGCGTCGGCATCGTCGCCGACGTCCGCAGGGTGCCCGGCGGCTGGCAGCGCGGCGATGCCGTCCTCCTCGCGGAGTCGCCCGACGGCTCGCTCGAGGCGGAAGCGGCACTCGTCCGCTTCCTCTGGAAGGCGTCGACGCACCTCTCGCTCTGCCACGACATCGGCAGCGCCGGGATCCGCGCCGCGCTCGCCGAGGCGGCGGCGTGGAGCGAGGGGCTCGAGGCGGACGTCGAGATTCCGGCGGACTACGACGCGCGCCGCGGCGCGGCGATCCTCGCGTGCACGCCCGAGCGGCTCGCGCGGCTCGGCGTGCGCGGCTTCCGCCAGATCGGCGAGGTGCTCTAGACATGTGCGGCGTCTTCGGCGTGTACGCGCCCGGGCACGACGTCGCGCGCCTCACGTACTTCGGGCTCTTCGCGCTCCAGCACCGCGGCCAGGAGTCGGCGGGGATCGCGGTCTCCGAGAGCGGTCGCCTGACGGGGATGCGCGACCTCGGTCTCGTCGCGCAGGTGTTCGACGAGAAGAAGCTCCACGGCCTCCAAGGCGAAGTAGCGATCGGCCACACGCGTTACTCGACTACCGGCTCGTCGGCCTGGGCGAACGCGCAGCCGCTCCTCCACCACGGCCGCGCGCGCACCGTCGCGCTCGGGCACAACGGCAACCTCATCAACGTCGGCGAGCTGCGGGAGGAGCTGCGCGCCGACGGCGTCAAGCTCGCGACGACGTCCGACAGCGAGCTCGTCGCCGCGCTGCTCGCGAGCGACGAGGCGCCGCTCGCCGAAGCAGCCGCGAACGCGATGCGCCGCCTCGACGGCGCGTACTCGATCGTCGCGCTGTCCGAGGGACGGCTCGTCGCCTTCCGTGACGCGCACGGCTTCCGGCCGCTCGTGATCGGGAAGCTCGACGACGCGTGGTTCGTCGCTTCGGAGACGTGCGCGCTCGACCTCGTCGGCGCCGAGCGCGTGCGGGAAGTCGAGCCGGGCGAGCTCGTCATCGCCGACGAGAACGGCCTCGAGACGATCCAGGTGCTCGACCCGCGCGAGCGCCGCGCACTCTGCATCTGGGAGTACTTCTATCTCGCGCGTCCCGACTCCGAGCTCGAGGGGATCGAGGTGCACGGCGCCCGCGTGCGCATGGGCGAGCGGCTCGCGGCGGAGTCGCCGGTCGACGCCGACCTCGTCCTCCCCATCCCCGACTCCGGCATCCCCGCCGCGATCGGCTTCGCGCGCGCGCTCGGCATCCCGTTCAGCGAGGGCCTGATCAAGAACCGCTACGTCCAGCGCACGTTCATCCAGCCGGGTCAGGAGCTGCGCAAGCAGGGGATCCGGATGAAGTACCACCCCGTCGCGGAGGTCGCCGGCAAGCGCGTGGTCGCGGTCGACGACTCGATCGTCCGCGGCAACACGACCGAGCAGATCGTGCGGATGCTGTTCGACGCCGGCGCGACCGAGGTGCACGTGCGCGTCTCCTCGCCGCCGGTCGTCGGCCAGTGCTTCTACGGGATCGACCTCGCGGATCCGTCGGAGATGATCGCCGCCGGCAGGAGCGTGGAGGAGGTGCGCGAGCGGATCGGCGCGACCTCGCTCGCCTATCTCTCCCACGACGGCCTCGTCGAGTCGACGCAGCGCCCGGCGTCGGCGCTCTGCCGCGCCTGCCTGACGGGCGACTATCCGACGAGGATTCCCGCCGAAGCGTCGAAGCACCGCTTCGAAGCCGTCAAGACTTAGAACTCGTCTCAAAATGAAGCACGGGCCGTCTGACCGCGCTGGCCGGCGCGATGCGTCGTCCTCGGTCGCGCCCATAGCGCTGCTATGGGCGCTCCCTGCGTCCTAGCCTCGCACTCGGCCATCACGCCCAGCCGGCGCGTGGTCATTCCGAGACGAGTTCGTAGCTCTATATTCCCCGGCGGTGGCTGCGACAGCGGTAGAGGCACACGCTCCGAGTAGGACGACCGACTCGATCGTCCCGCTGGGCGGGCTCTGGATCGTCGGCGCCGTCCTCACGCTGACCGTCGTCCTGATCGCGGGCAACTGGCTGTGGGGGCTCGACTTCCTCCACGTCGTCGGCGGTGGCATGTGGACGGCGGTCGACCTGTTCATGGGCTTCGTGATCGGGCCGATCATGCGGAGCCTTTCCATCCCCGCGCGCATCGAGCTCACGAAGCGGCTGATGCCGAAGATGCTCCTGATCATGCCGACGCTCGTGACGATGACCCTCGGTGCCGGCTTCCAGCTCGCGCTGGCGAACGGAATGCTCGACGCGTCGTACCCGCGCCACGGCTGGGTCGTCGCCTCGATGGTCGTCGTCGCCGTGATGGCGATCGTCGCGCTCGCGCTCCTCCAACCGGCGAACATCGCGGTGCTCTTCGAGCTGCGGAAGCCTCAGCCGAATCCCGCCATCGTGCAGATCCTCATGCGCCGCTTCATCTACGCAGCCGGCGTGACCGGTGCGATGCAGGTCGCGACGCTCGTGATCATGACGAGGCTCGCGACGTGAGCGCGCCCGAGGCTCCGGACCTCGCCGGCCCGCGCGTCATCGAGTTGGGGATGCTCTCGATCGCCCTCGTCGCCGCGGGCGTGATCGACCTCGCCGCCTACCTGCCGCGCCGCGCGCCGCTCCTGCCGCCGGTGCTCTTGCTCGCCGCCGCCGTCGCGGTCCTCGCCGTCAACGTCGCGCTCGTCCTCCGCCGCCCCGGCTTTGCGCTCTGGCGCTTCCGGCAGGTCGCCGGCTGGATGCTCCTCGTCTACCTCGTCGTCGCCGGGATGCTCGAGTTCACGTTCCTCCGCGACCACACGCACGGGACGGTCCTCGTCCTCATGACGCTGCTGCTCGCGACGTTCACGCTCAACGTTCCCGTGCTCGCCGGGTACACCGTCGCGCGCTTCGAGCTCGAGCCCGGGGCGTAGGACTCAGCCGGCTTCGAGCCGCGCGGCGATGAGCTTCTCGACGAGCTCCTTCGGCAGCGGCTCGTCGACGGGGAAGTGGAGCGCGCTCTTCGTCATCGCGTAGCCCGCGAGCTCGTCGGCGAGGCGCGGCAGCACCGAGCCGCTGAACGGCAGGTAGCTGAGGTGGTTCGTGAAGGCGGCGAAGCCGGCGACGGTCTTCCCGCCGACGCGAAACGCCGGGACGCGGTAGGAGATGACCTGCTCGGCGTCGGGCACGATCGTGAGGATCGTCCGGCGCAGGGCTTCGAGCGTGCTTCGCTTCGGCTCCTCCAGCCCGCGGAGATACGCGTCGACGTCTTCGACCATTGTCGCGTAACGGTACGACACGTTGGCACGATGAGCGCCGGTGCAGCTTTTCCACTACCACCTCGTCACGAACCGCGTCCGCGAGGTCGAGGCGCGCTACGTCGGCAAGCTCGGCTTCGACCTCGTCGCGCGCCACGGGCGCATCGGCGAGGAGCTCACGTCGTACGAGCCGGGCGTCTCGTGGGAGGAGCTCGACGCGAAGGGTTTCAAGCTGCGCCTGACCGAGCTCGAGAAGGGGGCCGTCAACGTCGTCGTCCAGCCGGGCCAGTGGCCGATGCCGCGCGTCGACCATCTCGGCCTCGTCCTCGACGAGGACGAGTTCGAAGCGACGCTCGAACGGGCCGAGAGGCTCAATCTCCGGATCCAGGACCACGCCGGCCGGCGGACGTTCGTCTCGACGAACGCCGGTTACCGGCTCGAGATCCATCCGCCGCGGGAGTGGATCGACGATCTCCTCTCCCATTACCACGACCTCCGGCTCACCGAGCTCCACCTCACCGCCGAGGATCCGGCGGCGAAGGCGGCGGCGCTCGAGGAGATCCTCGAGGCGGAGCGCCACGCGAACGACGTCGTCGTCGGCGGCACCGTCGTCCGCTTCGTCAGCGGCGGCCCACAGGGCCGGCCGGAGCTGTTCGGCGAACTGTTCGCTTAGGCCATGTCGGGGTCTGACCCCGGACATGGCTCGCGCGGACACGACGGGGTCTGACCCCGGACATGGCTGAAACGAAGGTGTCCTGGCGTCAGGCGCACGAATACGATGCAGCTGGACTGTCCTATCGGGACATGTCCGGTGTCTGACACCGGACATGTCCGAAACGGCCGTCACGCGGCGGCCCTAGACTCGGATTCGTGGGGAACGAGGGACGCACGTACGACGCCGCGGGCGTGTCGCTAGCGACGGCGACCGCGGTCGTCGACCGGCTCCGCGCCGCAGTGGAGTCGACCGGCGCGACGGGATTCGGACAGTTCGCGGCGGTCCATCCGCTCGGCGACGGCCGGTTCCTCGCGGCTTCGACCGACGGAGTCGGGACGAAGCTCATCCTCGCGCGGCAGCGCGGCGCCCTGCGCGCCTGCGGCGCCGATCTCGCCGCCCACTGCATCAACGACGTGATCACCTGCGGAGCCGACCCGCTCGTCCTTCTCGACTACGTCGCCGCAGCGCAGATCGACCTCGCTGAGGTCGCGGAGCTCGTGGAGGGAGCGGCGGAAGTCTGCCGCGCGGCGGGCGTCGCGCTCATCGGCGGCGAGACGGCCGAGCTGCCCGGCATCTACTGCGACGGCGAGCTCGACTTCGCCGGGACCTGCGTGGGCGTTGTCGACCAGCCGCTCGACGGCTCTACCATCGAGGCGGGAGACGTCGTACTCGGGTTCCCGTCGGCGGGTGTCCACGCGAACGGTTTCACGCTCGTCCGGCGCGTGCTCGAGGAGGAGGACTACGACGACCCGGATCTCCTCGCCCCGACGCGCCTCTATCTCGACGTCGTCCGCCGCCTGCGCGGCCGCGCGCGCGCCTTCGCCCACGTCACGGGCGGCGGCATCCTCGGCAACCTCGAGCGCGTCCTGCCCGCCGGCCGCAGAGCCGAGATCGACTGGGACGTGTGGGAGCGGCTGCCCGTCTTCGAGTGGCTCGCGCGCCATGTCGCCGAGGAGGAGCTGCGCCGCGTCTTCAACCTCGGCATCGGCTTTTGCGCCGTCGTTCCGGAAGCGGAGCCCGGCGAGCTCGTCATTGGGACGATCGCATGATCGGCGTCCTCGTCAGCGGCGAGGGAACGAACCTCCAGGCGCTGATCGATCGCGGTTTGCCGGTCAGCGCCGTCGCGTCGAACCGCAAGGAGGCCTACGCGCTAGTCCGCGCGCGCGAGGCTGGTGTGCCGACAGCGACGTTCTCCCTCGACTGCCACCCCGTCCGAGAGGAGCGCGATCTCCTCATGGCGACGTGGCTGGAGGAGCACGGCGTCGAGCTCGTCGTGCTCGCGGGGTACATGCACCTCCTGACGAAGCCATTCCTCGACCGCTTCCCGGGCCACATCGTCAACGTCCACCCCTCGCTGCTGCCGGCGTTTCCCGGCGCGCACGCGATCGACGACGCGCTCGCCGCCGGCGTGGCGACGACCGGCGTCACCGTCCACCTCGTCGACGAGGGCCTCGACACCGGCCCGTTGCTCCGCCAGGAGGAGGTGGCCGTCGACCCGAGCGAGACGCTTGCCGAGCGGATCCACGCCGTCGAACACCGGCTGCTGCCTGAGGTGGTGGGAGAACTGTGCGCGCGCTGATCTCCGTCTATGACAAGACGGGCCTCGACGACTTTGCGCGCGGCCTCGCCGAGCTCGGCTGGAAGCTCGTCTCCTCGGGCGGCACCGCGGCGCACCTCGAGGGCATCGGGCTCGAGGTGACGCGCGTCGAGGATCTGACGCAGTCGCCGGAGATGCTCGGCGGCCGCGTGAAGACGCTCCACCCGCGCATCCACGCCGGCATCCTCGCCCGCCGCGACGAGGCCGGCGACATGGACACGCTCGCCGAGCACGCGATCGAGCCGTTCGACCTCGTCTGCGTCAACCTCTATCCGTTCGAAAGCGACCCGTCGATCGAGCTCATCGACGTCGGCGGCCCGTCGATGCTGCGCGGCGCCGCGAAGAACCACGCGTCGGTCGCCGCGCTCTGCGACCCGGAGGACTACGAGCCGGTGCTCGCGGAACTGCGCGACGGCGGCATCTCCGCGGAGACGCGCAGCCGGCTGGCGGCGAAGGCGTTCGCGACGACCGCGGCCTACGACGCCGCGATCGCGACGTGGCTTAGCGGAAGCGAGGCGTTCCCCGACCGGCTCGTCGTCCCGCTGGAGAAGGAGCAGGAGCTGGCCTACGGCGAGAACCCGCACCAGCGCGCCGCGTACTACGCCGAGCGGGGCGTGCGCCGGCACCTCCTCTCTCGCGTCGAGCAGCTGCACGGGAAGGAGCTCTCCTTCAACAACCTCAACGACCTCTCCGGCGCGCGCGCGCTCGCGCGCGAGTTCGACCGCCCGGCGTGCGTCATCGTCAAGCACGCGAACCCCTGCGGCGTGGCGGTCGGCGCGACGCTCGAGGAGGCGTACGACAAGGCACTCGCGTCCGACCCCGTCAGCGCGTACGGCGGGGTCGTCGTGTTCAACCGCGACGTCTACTCGACGCTCGGGGAGAAGCTGGCGGAGCAGTTCGTCGAGGTCCTCTTCGCTCCCGGCTACAGCGACGAAGCGCTCGCGGCGCTGCAACAGAAGAAGAACACGCGCATCCTCCTCGACAGCGAGCGCCGCCTCGGCGAGCCGCGCGAGCGGCACTACAAGCGCGTCCTCGGCGGGATGCTCGTGCAGGACGCCGACGCGGAGATCGAGGACCGCGCCGGCTGGACGGTCGCGACCGGCAACGTGGGCGAGGCGCAGTGGGATGACCTCGTCTTCGCGTGGCGCGTGTGCAAGCACGTCTCGTCGAACGCGATCGTCCTCGCGAAGGACCTCGCCACGATCGGCATCGGCGCGGGCCAGATGAGCCGCGTCGACGCCGTCCGCATCGCCGTGGAGAAGGCGGCGGAGTTCGGCCACGACCCGAGCGGCTCGTCACTCGCCTCCGACGCGTTCTTCCCGTTCGCGGACGGGCCGCAGGTCGCGCTCGACGCGGGCGTGACGGCGATCGTCCAGCCGGGAGGCTCGCGGCGCGACGACGAGGTCGTCGCCGCAGTGAGCGCCGCCGGCGCAGCGATGGTCTTCACCGGCCGGCGCCACTTCCGGCACTGAGGTTCTGAGACCGCATTGACACCTTCCCTCGGCAACACGTAGCGTTGCCGCACCAGCCATCAGGGGAGACGGAAATGTTGAGCGAAGCAGGAAGCGGAACTTCACGGCGCGCGTTTCTCGGACGGGCGGCAGGCGCGGCCGCGGCCGTCGCCGGAGCCGGTGTCGGAGCTGGAGCGCTCGCGAAGAGCGCTGCCGCGGCGGACCAGCGCACGTACACGGCCGGCCACTTCGCGCTCCAGCTCGACGGCGCCAGCGCCGGGAAATTCGTTGGCCTGGACGGCGGAAACCTCGAGAACACGGTAGTCAGCGAGGTGCCCGGCCCCGACCACATCGTGAAGAAGCACCTCGCCAACGTCAAGTGGAGCGACTGCACGATCCAGGTCGGATCCGGGATGCGCAAGGGCATGTACACCTGGATCAAGGACGCTTTCGACCACGGCTTCGACGCCTCAGCTCGGCGCAGCGCGTCCGTCAGCGCCATCGGCACCAGGGGCGAGGAAGTCGCGCGCCGCCGGTTCCAGTCTTCCACCATCACCGAGGTGACGATTCCGGCGCTCGACGTCCAGTCGACGCAGGTCGCCCAGATCGCCGTGACCTTCAGCACCCAGAAGGTCAGCGACGCCAAGCCCTCCGGGCTACCGGTCGCCGCGGCGAAGCAGAAGGCCTGGCTGTGCTCGAACTTCAGGCTCAAGATCGACGGCGTCGATGCAAGCCGGGTCAACGCCATCGACTCATTCACGTGGAAGTGCGCCATCCTCGACGACGGATCGCTGGGGCTCGACGTGGGGAACATCTCGCTCTCCTGCGGCAACGCGAGCTTGCCGGGCTGGCAGAAGTGGCTTGCGAATCTCCAGGGTGGCGTCAACGACGAGCGCGACGGGACGCTGACGATCGTTGGGGCCGGCGCCGGTGACGTGCTCACACTCAGCCTCTTCAACCTCGGCCTCTATGCGCTCAGGCCCGATTATCCGATCGGCGGCTTGCCGAACGGGCGCTTCGTGGCGGAGATGTACGTCGAACGACTTGCTTTGTCCGTCGCTCCAAACAAGAACGGCTAGCGCACTACAGCTCGCGGGGCCGCGCTATGCGGTGGCGATGATCTCATTGGCATACCCTTGATGCCGATGGCCCGCGCATACCCGACGATTCTCGACCTGGTCGGGAACACCCCGATCGTCCGCCTCGACCGGCTCTCGCCGGCCGGTGGCGCGCGCATCCTCGCCAAGCTCGAGTACCTCAACCCCGGCGGCTCGGTCAAGGACCGCATCGGCCTCTCGATGATCGAGGCGGCCGAGCGCGACGGACTCCTCCAGCCGGGCGGGACGATCATCGAGCCGACCTCCGGGAACACGGGCGTCGGCCTCGCGCTGGCCGCGGCGCAGAAGGGCTACCGGCTCGTCTTCGTCATGCCCGACAAGATGAGCCAGGAGAAGATCTCCATGCTGCGCGCGTACGGCGCCGAGGTCGTGATCACGCCGACCGCCGTCGACCACGAGTCGCCCGAGTCGTACTACTCCGTCTCGTCGCGGCTCGCCGAGGAGATCCCCGGTGGCTTCAAGCCCGACCAGTACTCGAACATGGCGAACCCGCAGTCGCACTACGACGTCACCGCGCCCGAGATCTGGGAGCAGACCGGCGGCGAGATCGACGCGATCGTCATCTCCGTCGGTACCGGCGGAACGATCTCCGGCATCGGCCGCTGGTTCCATGAGCGCAAGCCCGAGGTGAAGATCATCGGCGTCGATCCCGAGGGCTCTATCTACACGGCAGCCGACGAGTCGGAGCTCCACCCGTATCTCGTCGAGGGGATCGGCAAGGACACGTGGCCCGAGACGATCGACCTGAAGGTCGTCGACGAGTGGATCCAGGTCTCCGACCGCGACTCGTTCCTCACTGCGCGGCGACTGGCGCGCGAGGAGGGAATCCTCGCCGGAGGCTCGGCGGGCTCGACGGTGTGGGCGGCGATGCGGGTCGCGGAGCGGCTGCCGTCCGGCGCGACCGTCCTCGCGCTCCTCCCCGACTCCGGCCGCTCGTACATGTCGAAGTTCTACGACGACAACTGGATGCTCGAGCACGGGTTCGTCGAGCGCGCAGGCGCGCTGCCGACCGTCGACGAACTCCTCCGTGCGAAGCACGGCGGCACCATGCCCGAGCTCGTGACGATCTCCGCGCATGCGAAGATCGGCGAGGGGATCGACACGATGCAGCGGTACGGCATCTCGCAGCTCCCGGTCGTGCGAGACGGCGAGTGCGAGTCGCTCGCGGACGTGATCGGCTCGCTCCAGGACCGCGCCCTCCTCGAACGCGTCTTCGGGAACGCCGACGCGGTGCACGAGGACGTCGCCGCCGCGATGCAGCCGCCGCTCGCCGCAGTCGAGGCGTCGGCGACCCTCGACGAGGTGTTCGCGACGCTGACCGGAGGGACGAACGCCGTCGTCGTCGCGCGCGAGGGGAAGCCGGTCGGCGTGCTCACGCGCTCGGATCTCCTCGACTTTCTCGCTCACCGGCGGTAGCGTCCGCGCCGTGAGCGCCTGCGCGCAGTGCGGGTTCGAGAACGCCCCCGGGCGTAAGTTCTGCGGCGGCTGTGGCACGGCGCTCGCGCTGGCCTGCCCGAGTTGCGGCGCCTCGAACGAGCCGGGAACGCGCTTCTGCGGCGAGTGCGGGAGCCCGCTGACCGCCGATGCCCCGGCTGCCGCTCCGGCCGCAGCTGCCGAGCGCCGCATCGTCACAGTCCTCTTCGCCGACCTCGTCGGCTTCACGCCGCTCTCGGAGTCGCGCGACGCGGAAGAGGTCCGCGAGCTCCTCTCCCGCTACTTCGACCGCTGCCGGAGGCTGATCGAGATCTACGGCGGCACCGTGGAGAAGTTCATCGGCGACGCAGTCATGGCTGTCTGGGGGACGCCGGTTGCGCAGGAGGACGACGCCGAGCGCGCCGTCCGCACGGCGCTCGACCTCGTCGCCGCCGTCGCGGCGCTCGGAGAGGAGGTCGGCGACGACCTCCAGGCCCGTGCCGGCGTGCTGACGGGAGAAGCGGCCGTGACACTCAACGCGCAAGCGGAAGGGATGGTCGCCGGCGATCTCGTCAACACCGCGGCGCGCATCCAGTCGGCCGCCGAGCCGGGCTCCGTGCTCGTCGGAGACGCGACGCGGCGCGCGAGCGACGCGGCGATCGCCTACGAGGACGCGGGCTCCTTCGATCTCAAGGGCAAGAGCGAGCCGATGGCGCTCTTCCGCGCCGTGCGGCTCATGTCCCTGCGCCGCGGGACGGTGCGCTCCGGCGAGCTCGAACCGCCCTTCGTCGGCCGGCTCCGCGAGCTCAACCTCGTGAAGGAGCTCTTCCACGCGACCGCCGAGGACAGGAAGGCGCATCTCGTGTCGCTCGTCGGGATCGGCGGGATCGGCAAGTCCCGCCTCGCCTGGGAGTTCGAGAAGTACCTCGACGGCGTCGCCGAGACCGCGTACTGGCACCGTGGCCGCTGTCTCGCATACGGCGACGGCGTGGCGTACTGGGCGCTCGCCGAGATGGTGCGGATGCGCGCGCTCATCTCCGAGGAGGACACGGCCGAGGAAGGGCTAGCAAAGCTAGCCGCGATGCTCGACCAGTGGCTGCCCGATCCCGACGAGCGCGCCTGGGTGGAGCCGCGACTCCAGCAGCTCCTGTGCCTCTGCGACCCGGAGGCGGACGAACGCCAGAACCTCTTCTCCGCCTGGCGGCTCTTCTTCGAGCGGCTCGCCGCGCAAGGCCCTGTCGTCCTCGTCTTCGAGGATCTCCAGTGGGCCGACGCGAGCCTCCTCGACTTTGCCGACCACCTCCTCGACTGGTCGCGGGCGCACCCGATCTTCGTGCTGGCGCTCGCCCGGCCCGAGATCGCCCAACGACGCCCAGGCTTCGGGGCCGGCGGCACGACGCTCTCGCTCGAGCCGCTCTCGGAGCGCGCGATGGGCGAGCTGCTCGACGGTTTCGTGCCGGGCCTGCCCGACGACCTCCGCAGGCAGATCCTCGAGCGGGCGGAAGGCGTACCGCTCTACGCGGTCGAGACGGTGCGGATGCTGCTCGACCGCGGCCTGCTCGCCCGCGACGGCGAGGTCTACCGGCCCACCGGGCCGATCGACGCGCTCGACGTGCCGGAGACGTTGCACGCTCTCGTCGCGGCGAGGATCGACGGCCTGTCTCCGGAGGAGCGGAGCCTGCTCCAGGACGCGGCCGTGCTCGGCAAGAGCTTCACGAAGCCGGGCCTTGCCGCGCTCTCGGGCCTAGACGACGCCGCGCTCGACCAGCTCCTCACCGCGCTTGTGCGCAAGGAGGTGCTCTCCGTCCAGGCCGACCCGCGCTCGCCCGAGCGCGGCCAGTACGCGTTCGTGCAGGACCTCCTCAAACGCATCGCCTACGACACGCTGTCGCGGCCCGAGCGCAAAGCACGCCACCTCGCCGCAGCGGCACACCTCGAGCGCACCGCCGCCGCGGTGGAGGCAGAGCTCGTCGAGGTGATCGCTGCGCACTACCTCGACGCATACGAGGCCGCACCCGACGCGGACGACGCGGCCGTGCTGCGTGCGAAAGCCGCCGAGCAGCTGACGCTCGCGGGCGAGAGGGCCGCGGCGCTCGCAGCGACCGAGGAGGCGCAGCGCTACTACGAGAAGGCGGCGGCGCTCGCGGCCGACGATCTCGCGCGGGCCGACCTCCTCGAGCGCGCTGGGCTCGCGGCGTTCGCCGGCGCACGCTACGTAGCGTCGGTCGAGCACCTCGACGCGACCGCGACGCTCTACAACGCGGCCGGCCAGACGCACTCCGCGGCGAAGGTCACGGGGCAGATCGGGCTCGTGATGTGGCGCCAGGGAGACCTCCGGGCCGCGACCGAGAGAATCGCTCAGGCTCTCGAAGTGCTCGCGGACGACCAACCCGACGAGGAGATCGCCGGCCTCGTCGAGATGCACGCGCGCCTGACCTATTTCCTCGGAGACCACGATCTCGCGCGGGAGCGGGTCGAGCGGGCGCTCGAGATCGCCGAGGCGCTCCCCGCGCCGGACGTCCTCTCCAACGCGCTGAACACGAAGAGCCTCCTGCTGTACGGCAACGGCCGCTACGAGGAAGGAAGCGCCCTGCTCGATCGTGCGATCTCGATTGGGCGTAAGCACGAGCTCGGGCAAACGCTCCTGCGGGCCATCAACAACCGCTGCGTCGACCTCTCCTCGCTGGCGCGCTTCCCGGAGATGGTCACGGCGGCCACGGAAGGCGCAGAGCGGTCGGCCCGGCTGGGCCACCGCGAGCACGAGCAGCAGTTCCTCAGCTTCATCGTGCTTGCCTCGTGGTTCCTCGGCGACTGGGACGCCTGCGACGCGCTCGTCGAGCGATTCACCGCGCCCGGGCCGTATCCGACGCTGTTCCGAACAATGACGATTGTCTTCCCGCAGTCGTCCCGCGGGAGGCTCGACGAGTGCCGCGGCGCGTTCGCCGAACTGGAGCCTTTCAGGACATCCGAGGACGCGCAGATCGCCGCCGGTGTCTACCGCGCCGAGGGCGTCGTACTGCACGCAGAAGGCCGGTTCGCCGAGGCCGCCGCCGCGCTGCGAACTGGCCAGGAGGTGCTCTCCGCCGTCCATCCGCGGCCGGACTCCCTCAGCTGGAGCTTCGAGCTGGAGTCGCTCGCCGACGCCGGCGACGCCGACGCGCTGGAAGAGCGCCTCGCGGTGCGCGACGCGATGTCCACGGTCGAGCGCACGGCGTGGATCGAGGCGGTGCACACGCGCTTCCGGGGCCGGCTCCTCGCGCTGCGGGGCGACCGCGACGGCGCGGCGGAGGAGCTCGCCGCGGCGGCGCGCCGCTACGAGGCTCTCGGCACGCGCTTCCACGAGGCGGCGACGCTGGTCGAGCTTGCCGAGGCCAGCGGGGAAACGGTGCCCGCCGGGGCTCGCGCGACGCTGCAGCGTCTCGACGCGAGGCCGTGGCTCGAACGGGCGGACGCGCTCGAGCGCGCTGCGACCGTCTAGTCCGCCGCTACTCTCCGCGCATGGCCGCCGAACGTCTCGAGTCGCTGCTCCGCAACGCCTTTCCCGACGCGGACGAGCTGCGCGTCGAGGACCGCACCGGCGGCGGAGACCATTTCCAGGTGACCGTCGCGAGCCCGCGCTTCACCGGGCTCTCGCTGCTCGACCAGCACCGGCTCGTGAACGACGCACTTGCCGAGCCACTCCGCGACGGCACCATCCACGAACTGCGAATCAAGACGAAGGGGCCCGAATGAGTGAGGTTGGCGAGCGGATCAAGAGCGTGATCGACGAGGAGCCGGTGGTGCTGTTCATGAAGGGCACGCCCCAGTTCGTGATGTGCGGCAACTCGGGCCGCGCGCTCGAGGCGCTGCGCGCGCAGGGCGCGCCGGTGACGGCGGTGGACGTCATGCGCGACCCGTCGATCCGGCAGGAGCTGTCGGAGATGTCCGGCTGGCCGACGATCCCGCAGGTGTTCGTGAAGGGCGAACTCGTCGGCGGCGCCGACATCACGCAAGAGCTCGCCGAGAGCGGCGAGCTGAAGCGCCTGCTCGAGGAGAAGCTCGGCCCGAGTTACGCCGACGGCGCCGAGGAGCGCACCGTCGACGTCGTGCAGTCGTGAGGATGCGCCTTTCGTAGCTGCGTCGTCGTCGGGAGCACCGACGGCCACGGCTTCCACCTCGCCAAGCGCCACTGGCGCGTTTTCTAGCGCTTCGCCGTCCAGGTGGCCGTGCCGGAGTAGCCGCCGCCCGTGAACTGGCAACCGCTGCCCGAGATGAAGACATAGAAGACCGCCGTGCCGTGCGCCCTTCGCGCCGTCGTAAACACGCCGTGGAACGTCGCGCTGCCGGACCCGCTCCATGCCGTCGCGCCGGGTGTCTGGAACTTGAGCTTCTTGATCGGCGAGGACTTCTTGGCGGAGCTGCCGCCGTTGCCGGAGCACGGGCCTACGTACGGAATCTTGACCGGCGCGCTGTAGCTGTACGAGAAGCCGAAGTGCGTGACGCTCCGGTGGTTCGACGACACGCCGAACGAGCCTCTCGTGACGGTGAAGTTTCCACCCGTGCCCGAGCCGCCGCCCTTCTTGACGACCATCTTCCAGAGTCCGGCCTTCGGCACGACCTTGCCCGAGGTCGCCGGCAGGGCGCCGGACAGCACGACCGCCGCCGTCACCAGCGCGGAGACGACGGCGACTCCCAGCCGGCCGACGCCTTTCTCGTCCATCGCTCCGAGCTGTACGCCGAACGGAACCGGCACGCATCGGGGCTTTCACGCATAGATTGCAACGCGTGCGTGAGCTCCGGCCCGGCGTCTGGCACTGGACGGCTCCCCATCCTGATTGGGACTCCGAGCAGTGGTGGCCGGAGCTCGTCTCCTCGTACGCCATCGAGCTCGGCGACGACGTCGTCCTCTTCGACCCGCTCGCGGTTCCGGACGAGATGCGCGAGCGCGCGACCGCCGTCGTCCTCACCGCGCCGTACCACGAGCGCGACGCGCGCGGGCTCGGCCTCCCGATCCACACGCCGCCCGCCGACACGTGGGAGGACTGGGTGGAGAAGTTCGGCGTCGACCCGGACAAGGTGCGCGGGATGGAGAGCGACGATCTCGCGTGGCTCCGCGCCGGTGAGGGCGAGGGCGAGTTCCACGGGCCGGGCTCGTGGCCGTTCGGCATTCACGCCTACGCCGGTCGCGAGGACAACGACCTCGTCGTCTGGATCCCGGCGGTCAACGCGATCGTGAGCGGCGACTCGCTGTCGGACTTCGGCGACGGGCTAGGCATCCAGATGGGTGGACGCAAGCACAAGTCGCGCGACGAGATCGCAGCGGAGCTCCGGGCGCTCCTTGATCTCCCGGTCGAGCTCGTCCTTCCTGCGCACGGCGAGCCAACAGACCGCGGGGCGCTCGAGCGCGCCCTCGCCTGGCTCTAGACCATTTGGCGCGAGACGGAGGCGGGGGACCGGCCCCCGCCTCCGCTCGCGCTTCGCGGCTCTAGCTCGCCGCGGTGCCGACAGCCTGCAGGCAGGTGCCGGGCAGGATCTGAGAGGCCGAGTAGCCGGTCTGGAGGGCCGAACCGGCCGAGCCACCGACGTAGTAGTAGGTGGTGGCGCCGCCGTCCTCGGAGTCCTCGATGCAGTAGCCGGCGTTC
>DATKRA010000026.1:0-28197 GCA_035532455.1 Gaiellaceae bacterium
AGAGGCCGGTCCAGCCGGCTCAAGGGCTGGCACAGGAAGCCGGACTGGATGGACACTCCACCTCCGCGCGGATTCCGCCCACGGCCTGATCGGCGGTGACGTTCGAACTTGGAAGGCCGCCCGGGACTCGGGTCGGCACGCCGACGGTGCTGCCGTTTGGGTTCCCGTTCGGTCAGCTGGAGCTGGCGCCGGGGCGCTACGAACTGCGACTCACCATCGCGGACGAGCATCGCGAGGACCGGTATGTGGCGTTCAACCTCCAGGCCGCTCAGCCTCAGGGGCGGCGTAGGAAGCGCGCCATGATGGAGAGAGGCCACCCAGGCGGCCCCTCCTGTTTCGCAGGTGCATCTCGCTAGTGCCCCCGACAAGAATCGAACTTGTGCACGTGGTTTAGGAAACCACTGCTCTATCCACTGAGCTACGGGGGCGCGGCGACATTGTGCCGCGCGCGCCCGCGGACTAGCGTTCCGCGCCGACGTACTCCATCGCGCGGCTGAGCGCCGCGTCCACGTCGAGCCGTGCGACGAGTCTCTCGCCGCGTTCCGCCACGTAGACCGCCGCCGCACCCATGCCGAGCGAGAGCGCCATGACGGCAGGGCCGTCGAGCTCGATCCCGAGCTTCGCGTCGAGCGACAGCGAGCCTGGGCCGCTATCGGCAAGCGCGGCGAGCGCCGCGAGGACGACTGCCGGATGCTCGAAGCCGCCGTCCGTGATCCACGGGCCGTTCTTCCCGTGGACATGGCGGATCGCGTTCGTCATCACTCCCGCGAGCGCGCTTGCGGCGAACGGCGTGAGGAGGCCGAGCGCGAGCAGCGCACCGCCGCCCGTCTCGGCCGCGCCGGCGAGGTGCGCGTTCTCGCGGCCCGGCCGCAGGCCGACCGACTCGAAGAACTCGCCGGTCCCTTCCGGCCCTTCTCCCCCGAACCAGCCGGTGAGCTTCTGCAGGCCGTGCCCGACGAAGTAGCTACCGACGGTGGCCCGCAACAGGAGCTTCCCGATCCCTCTCATGCAGGTGGACCCGGCAGCTCCGAAGGAAAACGGGCGGCTAGAGTCAGCCGAGATGGCCGAGTTCAGCCTCGCGGAGCTGCTCGAGTCCCGCCGCGGCGAGGATCTCGACCTGTGGGCGCGCACGATCAACCCGCAGTTCGCCCGCGTCCTCAAGACGATCGGCTTCGACCGCACGTGGGCGCGCGCCGAGGGCGCGTACCTCTTCGACTCCGACGGCAACCGCTACCTCGACATGCTCGGCGGCTTCGGGATGTATAACGTCGGCCGCAACAACCCGCGCATCCGCGCCGCGCTCGTCGAGGCGCTCTCGCTCGACACGCCGGGGATGCTCGCCATGGGGACGACGCTCCTGCCCGGCCTGCTCGCCGAGGAGCTGATCGGCCTCGCCGGTGGGCGGATCGAGCGCTGTCTCTTCACGAGCACCGGCACCGAGGCGGTCGAGGCGGTCCTGAAGCTCGGCCGCGCCGCGACAAAGCGCACGCGGGTCGTGTCGTGCGCGCACGGCTTCCACGGGCTCACGCTCGGCTCGCTCTCGGCGAACGGCTGCCCGGAGTTCACCGACCGCTTCCAGCCGCTCCTGCCCGGCTTCGACCGCGTCCCGTTCGGCGACCTCGCCGCACTCGAGGAGGAGCTGCGGCGCGAGGACGTGGCGGTGTTCCTCGTCGAGCCCATCCAGGGGAAGGGCGTGCACCTGCCCCCGGACGGCTACCTCGAGGGCGCGCAGGAGCTCTGCCGCCGCTACGGCACGCTCTTCGCGGTCGACGAGGTTCAGACGGGCTTTGGGCGCACCGGGAAGGTGTTCGCGTTCCAGCACTGGGGGCTCGAGCCGGATCTCGTGCCGGTGGCGAAGTCGCTCTCGGGCGGCTACGTCCCGGTCGGCGGGCTGCTCATGTCGCGCGCCGTCCATGAGGCTGTCTTCGACTCGATGGAGCACGCGGTCTCGCACGGCTCGACATTCGCGCCGAACGAGCTCGGCATGGCGGCCGGCCTCGCGACGCTGCGCGAGCTCCGCGGACAGCGGCTCGTCGAGGCGAGCGCGCGTCGCGGCAAGCTCCTGCTTGAGCTGACGCGACCGCTCGTGGAGGAGTTCGACGTCGCAAGCGAGGTGCGCGGCCTCGGGCTGATGTGGGCGATCGAATTCGCGGAGCCGCGATCGGGGCGCCTCTCGTGGCGGATGATCGAGCGGATGCAGAAGGGCCTCTTCGCGCAGCTCGTGGTCGGGCCGCTCTTCTCCAAGCATCGGATCCTCACCCAGGTCGCCGGCCACAACATGGCCGTGGTCAAGGTTCTGCCGCCGCTCGTCTTGTCGGACGCCGACATCGAGGAGTTCGCTGCGGCACTCCATTCGACGATCGCCTCCGCGCAGCGGATGCCCCGCTCGCTCACGAAGTTCGCGCTAGCGGCGGCCGCCGGCGGCCGCCGCTAAGAGCTCCTAACGGAATGACCACGCGCTGACTGGGCGTGATGGGCGAGTGCGATGCAAGGACGCAGGGAGCGTGAATAGCAGAGCTATTTGCGCGACCGAGGACGCAGCAGCGCGCCGCCCAGCGCGGCCAGGCAGCCCGTGCTTCATTGCGTTAGGAGCTCTAAGAGCTCTAGGGCGCGGATCCTCTCCCGCTCCTCCTCAAGCACGTTCGGATCGGCGAGGCGGTGCTCGGCAGCGAGGGGGACGTGCGCGAGCAGCTCGTCGCGGTCGAAGTACGAAAGGAAGACTTCGACGAAATCGCGCCCGAGCCGGCCGGTGCCGTTGCTCGTTGCGACGATGATCCACGTGTAGACGACGTCGAGGAGTGACGCGCCGCGTCGCGCGTTCGCCCAGTCGATGACCACCGGCCCGGCCGGAGAGACGATGACGTTCGCCGGGTGGAGGTCGAGGTGCAGCAGACGGTCTCCGTCGCCGAGCGGCCGCAGCCCATCGGGCGCATCGATCCGGTGCAGCCGCTCGTGCAGCTCGACGAGAACCCGCGTCTGCTCGGCAAGCGTCGCGGGCTGCTCGAACACCGCCTCCAGCATCGTCGGCCCATCGATCCGCTCGAGCACGAGGGAATCGGCCGCGACCTCGACCACCTCCGGCACCGGAAAGCCGCGCTCCCGCGCGTGCCGCATGACGAGCGCCTCCCGCTCCGGACTGCCACCGCTCTTGAACCGCCGCAGAACGCGACCGCCGCCGAGATCGAGGATCTCCGACGCCCGCCCCTCTGCGATGAGTCGCGGCTCAGCCACGCTCGCTCGGCAGGCCGCGCTTCGACCATTCGCTCCACGAGCCCGGATACAGCCGGCCCTCGCGGCCCGCGAGCCAGGCCCGGTGGAGGGTCACACACGCGGTCACGCCCGACCCGCAGTAGGCGACGAGCTCGCCCGGCGGCAGCTCCGGGAGCGGCTCGTTCCACGGCGCGTTCGCGGCGCCCGGAATCCGGCCGGGCGGGTCGTCGATCGGGTTCGGCTCGCCACGCCAGCGGTTCGCGGTCCGGCTGTCGACGAGCGTGAGCGAGGGATCAGCGAGACGCCTGGCGATCTCGTCTGCGTCGATCGTGTCGTCCCTCGGCGCGCGGGGGACGAACTCGCGTGGCTCGATCTCCTCCTCGCCCGCGCGCAACTCACCGCCCCACGCCTCGATGCCTCCGAGCATGACTGCACAGTCGTCGTGGCCGAAGTGGCGGAGGAGCCACCACAGCCGTTCCGCTCCTCCCATCGAGCCGTAGACGACGACGAAGGCGCCGGCCCCGATCCCGGCGCGCCCCGCGGCGGCGGCGAACTTCTCCGCCGACGGAAGCGGGTGGCGACCTGCGTCGGGGACGGAGAGGTCGGAGAGGTCGGCGTCCATATCGAGGAACGACGCCCCCGGGACGTGGCCGGCGCGATACATGCGGCGGCCCGCGTCGGGATCCGCGAGCTCCCAGCGGCAGTCGACGAACTGGTATTTCACGCGCCCGTCACCGGTTGCAGTTCGCGTACGACCATCACCTGACCGTAGCGTTTGATTCGCTTTCCCGGATGAACATCTGGACAGACGACTGGGGCGAGCAGGGCGAGGACTGGAGCGGCGGCGGCGCGCTCGTGAAGCGCCTCGTGCCGAGCGGCCCGTTCCTCGGCGCGAGCCTGTACGAGCTCGGCCCGGGCAACTTCGTGATCTTCCACTTCCACCACGGATCCGACGAGCTCCTCGTCGTCCTCCGCGGCACGCCGACGCTGCGCACGATGGACGGCAAGCGCCGTCTCGAGGAGGGCGAGGTCGTCCACTTCCCGCCCGGACCGGCCGGTGCGCACGAGCTGCGCAACGACACCGACGAGACGGTGCGCTACGTCATGGCGGGCACGCGCGTCTCGCCGGAGGTGGCCGAGTATCCGGACCTCGGGCAGCTCACGGCGCAGTCACGGCTGCCGAACCAGAACGGCGAGCAGCTGTTCGTGATCCACACTCTCGACGGTTCCGACTGAGAAAGTCCCTCCATTTGGGCGCTATTTGACGATCCGTGTAAAGCGCCGTAGCCTGGGGATGTCATGTTGCTGACGAACGAGATCGCACGGAAGCCGGTGGGCGGTAGTCCCGTCCTCACCGGCCCGCGGGACCTTTAGGTCCGCGCGCCGCCTGCCCGGCGGCAGTCCGTCTCTCGTTTCGTCCACTTCGATCTTTTGAAGGAGCAGCATGTCCAGACTGGCAACATCCACATCCGAGATCGTCGCCCGCGTCGGCAGCGAAACGCCGGCCGTCGAGGTGCGCGACCTCCGCAAGACGTTCAACCGGAAGGACAAGAAAGCGGGCCGCTTCGCCCGCAAGCGTCCGTGGCCGGCGCTCGCCGACGTCACGTTCTCGATCGCCCGTGGCGAGTGCGTCGCCATCCTCGGCCAGAACGGCTCGGGGAAGTCGACGCTCGTCCGCCTGCTCTCGACGCTGCTGATCAACGACGGCGGCGAGGCGCGGATCTTCGGCCACGACGCGTTCGAGGAGACGTCGACGATCCGCCGGCTCGTCAACCGCGTCTCGGTCGAGGCCTCGTTCTTCAAGAAGATGTCCGCGGCCGAGAACCTCTCGTACGCGGCGCGCTTCTACGGGATGACGCCGAGCCAGACGCGCGTGGCCATTCCCGAGATCCTCGAGCAGGTCGGCTTCCCGGCGGACCGGCGGAACGAGTCGATGGAGAACCTGTCGCGCGGGATGCAGCAGAAGGTCGCGCTCGCACGGGCGCTCCTGACCTCGCCCGTCCTGCTCCTGCTCGACGAGCCGACGACGGGTCTCGACCCGCGCTCGAAGCTCGAGGTGCAGGAGTTCATCCGCCGAGTGCGGCAGGAGCACGACGCGACGATCCTCCTCTGCACGCACGACATGAACGAGGCGGAGATGCTCGCCGACCGCATCGGCCTGCTCGACCGCGGCCGGCTGCTCTTCCTCGAGCCGGTCGAAGACGTCAAGCGGCGCTTCGGCGTCGAGACGCTCGAGCAGGCGTTCTTCGCTGCGACCGGCCGCGAGTTCGAGCAGGACTCGGACGACGAAGACGACGACGAGTACAGGGAGGTGTTCGGAGGATGAGTAGTGCCTATGCCATCGAGGCGCGGCGGCAACTCGTCGGTCTGTTCGGGATCGTCGAGCGGAACGTCTACCTGACCAAGCGCTACATCCTCTGGGATCTCGCGTTCATGGTCTGGACGATCGCGAACACGCTCACGATCGTGTTCATCGCGCGCGGCCTGCATCTCAGCCCGGCGAAGGTGAACACGGCGGAGACGGCCCTGCTCGTCGGTGCGACGATCTGGGCGTTCCTCGGGATCATCTTCGAGTTCATGACCGAGATCGTCGCGTGGGAGCGCTGGGAAGGGACGATCGAGTACACGTTCATGGCGCCGTTGTCGCGGCTCGCCCACCTGTTCGGACAGGGCGCGTTCGCGGTGCTGTACGGCCTCATCCGGGCGACGATCCTCTTCTTCGCGGTCGCCGCGTTCATCGGCCTGCACATGCCGGGCGCGAACTACGGCGCGGCGTTCTTGCTCCTCGCGCTCGCCTCGCTGTCGTTCATCGGCATCGGGATCATGACGTCGGTCCTCCCGCTCATCTCGCCGGAGAAGGGCGCGCAGCTCGGCTTCGTCGCGCAGGGCCTCATGCTCGTGGTCTCGGGCGTCTACTACCCGGTGAACGTCATGCCGGAGTGGATGCAGTGGCTCGCGAAGATCTCGCCGGCGACGTACGCGCTGCGCGGCGATCGGGCCTCGATCATCCACGGCGCGGGGATCGCGTGGGCTGACGTCTGGCCGCTCCTGATCATCGCCGTCCTCGCGACGCCGATCGGGCTCGCGATCTTCAACCGCGGCGAGCGCTACGCGAAGAAGCACGGCAAGCTGAAGCGGGCCGGCTGATGAGCGGCTGGTTCGCAGAGGACGCGGGCGTCCGCTACGACGAGTCGACGGGCGACGAGTTCGAGCCGGCGACGATCGAGGCGACGGTCGACTTCCTCGAGCCGCTCGCCCGCGGAGGAGCTCTCGAGCTGGCGGTCGGCACCGGCAGGATCGCGGTGCCGCTCGCCACTCGGGGCATCCGCGTCGCGGGGATCGACTACGCGCCGCCGATGATCGAGCAGCTCCGCCGCAAGACCGACGCCGTCGAGGCGGTCATCGGCGACATGACGACGACGCAGGTCGAGGGAACGTTCTCGCTCGTCTACCTCGTCTTCAACTCGATCAACAACGTCACGACGCAGGAGGGGCAGACCGCGGTGTTTGCGAACGCCGCGGCGCATCTCGAACCCGGCGGCTGCTTCGTCGTCGAGGTCGGCACTCGGCCCGCTACGCCCTTGAGCGTCTTCGACCTGAGCGACACGCACGTCGGCGTCGACGAGTACGACGCGCTCACGCAGCGGCTCGTCTCCCATCACTTCTCGCTCCGCGACGGCGTGTGGCACCGCGCCGCCGGGGAGTTCCGCGCCGTCTCGCCGCCCGAGCTCGATCTGATGGCCCGGCTCGCCGGAATGAAGCTGCGCGAGCGTTGGGCCGACTGGGCTCGCCCGCCGTTCACCGCCGAGAGCCGCAAGCACGTCTCCGTCTGGGAGAAGACGGCATAAGGATCGACCTCCCGATCGAGCCGGGGCCGCGCCGCCTCCGAACCCGTCCCGAACAGCCATGTCCGGTACCTGCTACCGGACATGGCCGAAAGAGCCAGTGCGAGGCCGCTCCGCGTAACGCTCTCATTGATGTGGATGCGGAACGATTTTCCAGGGCTTTCGGCGGCAACATCTCCCGGAGAGACATGTCTGAAGCGGCCACGTCCGGTACCTGCTTCCGGACGTGGCTTGGTGGGACAGGTCGCTAGCGTGCACGCGTGACCCAGCGCGCGCGCCGCTCCTGTCTCAGCGTTCCTGCCTCGAGTGAGCGGATGCTCGCGAAGGCGCCCTTGCTCGGAGCGGACGAGGCGATCGTCGATCTCGAGGACGCCGTCGCGCCCGAGGACAAGGTCGCCGCGCGCGAGCTCGCCGTCGCCGCGGTCCGGAACGGGCCGCTCGCGCGCACGACCGCGATCCGCGTCAACGCGCGCGGTTCGGAGTGGTGGGAAGACGATCTGCGCGCGGCCGTGAAGGCGAGGCCCGACGTCGTCGTACTCCCGAAGGTCGAGTCCGCGCAGGACGTGGCCGCCGCAGCCGAGTTGCTCCCTGCCGGCATAGGGCTCGAGGCGCAGATCGAGACGGCACGCGGGCTCGCGAATGCCCACGCCATCGCCGCAGCGGGGCACGGTCTCGAGGCGCTCGTCTTCGGTCCCGCGGATCTCGCCGCGTCGCTCGGCATTCCCGTCCTCACGATCGGGGACGGCGCGAACGACTACGCCTTCGCCCGCGTCGTCGCGGCGGCGCGCGCGTGCGAGCTCCAGGCGATCGACGGCCCGCACGCGCGCCTCGGCGACGACCTTGGCCTCGTCGTCTCTGCGCGCCGCGCGTTCGAGCACGGCTACGACGGCAAGTGGGTGATCCACCCGAGCCAGATCGAGCCGGTGCATCTCATCTTCACGCCGTCGCCGACGGAGGTCGAGCGCGCGAAGCGCATCCTCGCCGCGCCGCAGGGTGCCGTCCGCTTCGAGGGAGAGCTCGTCGACGAGGCCTCGCGCCGCCTCGCCGAGTCGCTCCTCAGTAGGGCCGACCGGCTCTCCTAGCCGCCTTCCGCCGTTTGACTTCCGGCACCGCGAGCACACCGCGGTACCAGAGGTGTAAAACAGCTACGAGCCCGACGGCGAGCCCTCCCGCGATCAGCCTGAGGCGCGCCATCGAGGCGAGCGTAGTCCAGCCGACTCCCTGACGACACTGATTCCACCCCGCGACGAAAGGACTCTTTGAGATGAACACCACGAAGGAAAGGGTCGCGGACGCGAAAGCGCACGTCCGCCCATACGTCGAGCGCGCTCTCCGCGACGAGGAGCTGCGCCAGAACGTGAAGGAGGCGTACACCTCCGCGCGTGCCCTGTACGACCAACTGCTCGCCCGCAACGACGTCAGCCACGTCGCGACGAAGCTCGTGAGCGACGAGGACGTCCAGACCCAGTTGCGGAATGTCGTCTCCCAGCTGCGCAGCGCCGCCGGCCGCGTCCAGACGGCACAGGAGGAGACGAAGAAGGCGTCGGACCGCAGCGCCCGCACCAGCCTCCTGCTGGTCGCCGCGGTCGCGCTCGGCCTGCTGCTCAACCCGCTGACCGGCCCGTCGCTCCGCGGCTGGCTCAAGAAGAAGGTGTTCCGCAGCGGCGACGGCTTCGTCTACCACGACGGCAACGGCACGCCGCTGAACTAGAGGGTTGATGTGAAATCGAGCTCGTTCGGGGCCGTTTCAGGCGCGCCGCGCCTGCAGCGGCATCCGGACGCCGCTCCTATTTCGCATCAATCGTCTAGAGGCCACTGAGGGTTACCCGCGGCCGAGGATCTCGCGCGCGAAGGCGCGGAACCGGTCGCGGGTGCTCTCGTCCGGGGCGATCGGCTCGTCGTCGGCGTACTGCGGGTCGGCGGCGATCTCCTCCGCGACCGTCCGCACCTCCTGCTCGATCGCGGCGCGATGCTTGGGATCGCGCAGGAGCGCGTCGACCCAGCTCTCCGAGCCGTCCCACCCGGGGATGTCGTTGTCGAAGAGCAGTTGTCCGAGCAAGATCCCCGTGCGGACGTAGGCGAACGTCTTGAAGGCGAGGATGCGATGCGGTGTCTCGACCCGCGCCGCGAGGGCAGGGTCGTCGCGGAGGATCCGCTCGACGATCTGCCCGATCGGCTCGTCGACGAGAGGGATCCAGACGTCGTCCAGCTCAGCCACGGGCCGATTATGCCCGGCGTGGGGGCGTCCTAGAGTTCCTGACGGAATGACCACGCGCCGCCCAGCGCGGCCAGGCGGCCCGTGCTCACTGCGTTAGGGGCTCTTATCCTTGCTCCATGGATGCGACCGGGGACGAGCTCCTTCAGCAGTTGGCCGCCGCGCCGGAGGAGACGGGGCTGTTTCTCGACTTCGACGGCGTGCTCGCGCCGATCGTGGCGCGGCCCGAAGACGCGGCGGCTCCGCCCGAGACGCGCGCGGAGCTCGGGCGGCTCGTCACGCGATACGCGCTCGTCGCGGTCGTCAGCGGGCGCGCCGGGGAGGACGTCCGCGAGCGCGTCGGTGTCGACGGCGTGGTCTGCGTCGGCTCGCACGGGCTCGAGGCGGAGCCGCAGGCCGAGCGCTGGCGGCGGACACTCGCGGCGTTCGCGGCCGACGCGCCGTGGCCGCCCAGCCAGATCGAGATGAAGGGACTCGCCGTGGCGTTCCACTTCCGCGACCGGGACGACGAGGGCGCGGCAATCCGCGAGCTCGACCGGATCGCCGAGACGGCACGAGAGGAAGGCCTCGTCGCGCGGTACGGGCGGAAGGTGCTCGAAGTCCTCCCGCCGGTCGGCTCGAACAAGGGCACGGCCGTGCGGCGGATGATCGAGCAGCGCGGCCTGCGCCGCGCGCTCGCCGCGGGCGACGACACGACCGACCTCGACTCGTTCGCGGCGCTCGACGGGCTCGAGGTCGCAGTGCGCGTCGCGGTCACCTCGGCCGAAGCGCCGGCGGCGCTCGTCGACGCCGCCGACCTCGTGCTCGCCTCGACGGACGAGTTCCTCTCGCTGCTGCGGAAGCTCTAAACGAGTTCGAGCAGCTCCCGCAGCTCGGAGATCCGCTCTCCGCTCCAGCCGTCGCGGTCTCCGATCTGAATCGCGCGCATTCCCACGGCTTGCGCGCCGGGGAGCTCGTCCGACTCGCCGTCGCCGACGAAGACCGCCCCGGCAGGCTCGACGCCGAGGCGGTCGAGCGTGAGCCGGAAGATCCGTGGGTCGGGCTTCTTCAGGCCAACGTCAGCTGACAAGACGACCGCGTCGAAGCAGCCGGCGAAAGGCGAGTCCTCCCAGAGCTCTCCGACTTCGCTCGAGCAGTTGCTGATCAGGCCGAGCCGCTGACCGGCGGCGCGAAGCGAAGCAAGCACCTCGACCGCTCCCTCGACGGGAACGAGCGAGCGTCGCGTCATCTCCCGTCGAATCTCGAACGCCGCGGCGGCCGCATCCGGGCCGATCCCCAGCGAGTCCAGATAGCTCTGGAACGAGCCCGTCCAACGCAGGTCCCGGTGATCGGGTGCCGTCCATTCCTGCGGGCTCACCCCGACCGCCTCGAACAGCGGCGCCATGTCCTCGTGCGGCCACGCCGCGAGCGTGTCCCAGAGATCGAAGACGACGGCATTCATCTCGAGTAGCCCACGTCGAGCGGATGCGGCGGGTACTCCACGACGCGCGTCTCCCCGTTCAGCTCCCAGTCGTGCTTCTCGTAGAAGCGGCGAGCGCGTCGGTTCTCCTCGAGGCACCAGAGCCGAGTGACGCCGAGCTCGGCAGCGGCCTCGTGCAACTCGTCCGCGACGCCGGTCCCCCACCGGTCGGGCAGGACATAGAAGCCGTGCAGCCACTCCCCTTCGATGCCGGCGACGCCGACGATCTCGTCTTCGCGCTCGCTGACGAGCACCGTTCCCGGGAAGGTCTGCCAGCGCCGCAGCACCGCATCGTCGGGATAGGGCTCGTCGCCGAAGATGTGGCCCAGCGCCGCGAGGGAGGCCGCGCGCTGCACGCGGACGTGGCTTTCCGCTTCGCTACGACCCGACTCCCTGATCACGCCTTGTGGACTTTCACCGCCGTCCCGTAAGCGCAGATCTCCGTCCACTGCGGCCCCATCTCGGAGGTGTCGAAGCGCATGGCGATGATCGCGTTCGCGCCCTTCGCCTCGGCCTCCTCGATCATCCGCTCCATCACCTGCTGGCGGCTGTCGATGAGCGCCTTCGTCATGCCCTTCAGCTCCCCGCCGATGATCGACTTGAGGCTCGCGCCGAGCTGCGAGCCAAGATTGCGCGAACGCACCGTCAAGCCCATCACCTCGCCGAACACCTCGTCGACCGTGTAGCCGGGAATGTCGTTCATCGTCGTGACGATCATGTGCCCTCTCCTTCTTCTAGTTCGTGTATCTCATGTAGGGGCCGGACGCCGACAGACTGTCAGCAAGCACGAACCGAATGATCTCTTTGCGATTCGTCCGAGGCGCGTCCGGCGCATGTAGCTCAATCGCCTCTCGCCCGCGCGCAGTTGGGCGGAACTGGAACGCCCCGGCGAGCTTGGGCATGCTGGGCCAGCTCTCGAGCATCTGCACAACCTGAGCGGGCAGAGAATCGACGTTCGGATCGACTAGACGGATGTCGGAGGTCTCGTCCCAGACCGCGGGTTGTCCTCCGCCCGGCGTTCCCACGAGCAGGACGTAGCCAGGCCCGCGTAGCTCCCACGCCTCGACGTCCGCCTCCGGCGGATTCACGAGCGAGAAGCCATCGTCGAACTCGACGCGCAGGGTGGCGTCTCGGGCCGCTACGGCCCTTTTCACGCGCGCCTCGTGCATGACGAGTAGCTGGATGGTGCCCGCGTCAAGACGCGACGCCCAAAGCCACGCTTCATCCGAAGAGTCCGGGGCGCGGAGGATCAGCTCGTCTTCGTTCTGCAGATAGCTACAGACGAACCCCTCGACGGGAACGAGGAACTCGCCGGCGACCTCCTGTACAACGCCCCGGGTCATCGGAGAAGTACAACACGGACGCCGAGGCCGACGAGCACGCACCCGGTGACGCGTTCGAGCCACGCGCGCACACGCGGGCGGGCGAGGACGTGGCCGAGGGCGCCGACCGCGCAGGAGAAGACGCGCCACCAGACGACCGCGATGACGAGGAACGTCCCCGCGAGAAAGCCCGTGGTCCGGAACGCGGGCTCGCCCGTCGCGACGAACTGCGGAATCAGTGTCAGGAAGAGGAGCGCGATCTTCGGGTTGAGGAGGTTCGTGACGAGGCCCTGCCGGTACGCCGTGCGTCGTGACGTGACGCCCGGTGCCTCGACGGTCGCCGCCGCGAGGCTCTTCCGCGCGTGCCAGAGCGCGGTGGCGCCGAGATACGCGAGGTAGATCCCGCCGACGAGCCGCAGCGTCGTGAACGCGGCATGCGAGGCAATGAGCAGCGCTGAGAGCCCCGCCGTCGTCGCGGCCGCGTAACAGGCGATCCCGGTGCAGCAACCAAGCGCCGTCCACCACGCCGCACTCGAGCCGCCGCGGACGCCGTTTCGCAACACGAGCGCCATGTCCGGCCCCGGCGTGATCGTCAGGGCCGCGACGACGGCGAGGAACGGGAGCAGCTCCCGCGGCATCTAGGCGCGCTTCTTCCGCAGCTTGTCGAGCTGCTTCCACGTGCGCGTGTTCGCGACGTCGGCCTTCGTCAGCCAGCCGCGCCGCGCCTGCGCGACGGCGAGCTCGACGTAGCCCTGCGCGCGGATCTGGTGCGCGTCGGAGTTGAGGACGAGCTTCAGACCCGCCTCCTTCGCCGCGCGCGCGTGGACGTCGCGGAGGTCGAGCCGGTCCGGCTGGCCGTTCATCTCGAGGAGCGTCCCGGTCGCGAGCGCGCCCTCGATCACGCGCTCGACGTCGACATCGCGCGGCGGGCGCTTGTTGATCCGCCGGCCGGTGAGGTGCCCGATGCAGTCGACGTACGGGTTCTGCATCGCCTCGAGCACGCGCTCCGTCGGGCGGTTGTCGGGCGCGTTGTGGACGGACGCAACGACCCAGTCGAGGCGCTTGAGGTCATCGTCGGCCATGTCCACCTCGCCGTTCGAGCGGATGTTCGCCTCGACCCCGGCGAGGATCGTCAGCTGCGGGAAGCGCTTGCGCAACGCCTCGATCTCCCCGAGCTGCGCGTCGAGCCGCCCGTCGCGGAGGTAGTGCGAGTGGTCGGTGACGGCGTAGTACTCATAGCCGCGCGCGACCGCCGCCTCGAGCATCTCCGTGAGCGTGTTCTTGCCGTCGGCCGACCAGTGCGAGTGCGTGTGGAGGTCGCCGCGGACGTCCTTCACCTCGACGAGCTTCGGCAGCTCGCCCGCGCGCGCCGCCTCGAGCTCGCCGGCGTTCTCGCGCAGCTCCGGCGGGATCGGCTCGTAGCCGAGGTGCCTGTACACCGCATCCTCGTCGGCGGACTGGAAGACCTTGCCGGTCTTCGTGTTCGTGACGCCGTACTCGGAGATCGACAGGCCGCGCCGCACGGCGTCCTCGCGCATCGCAACGTTGTGATCCTTCGAGCCGGTGAAGTGCTGGAGGAGGTTGCCGAACGACTCCGGCGGCACGACGCGCAGGTCGAAGCGCAGGCCGTCACGGGAGATCACCGTCGCCTTCGTGTCGCCGTGCGCCGCGACCTCGATGACCCAGGGCATCTCGACGAAGTGCGCGGTCAGCTCCGCCGGATCGGTCGCGCACGCGATCACGTCGAGGTCGCGGAACGTCTCCTTGCGCCGCCTTACCGAGCCTGCCTCGGAGACGGAGATCGCCGCAGGCAGCTCGCGCAGCTCCGCGACGACCGCCTGTACCGCCCCGAGCCCGTCGCCGAGCAGCCGCCGGTCGCCGGCCTCCGCCGTCTGCGCGGCGAACGCGAGCGCGGCGAGGATCTTCTCCTCGCTCTTCGCGCCGAGCCCGGCGAGCGCGCGCAGGCGCTCTCCCTCGGCCGCCGCCTTGAGGTCGGCGAGCGTCTCGACGCCGAGCTCCTTCCAGATCCGCGCCGCCGTCTTCGGGCCGAGGCCCGGGAGCCGCATGAAGAGGACGACCTCGGGCGGCACGCCGGCGCGCTTCTTCGCGAGCGCCGCGATGTCGCCGGTCTCGACGAGCTCGACGATCTTCTCCTCGATCGTCTTGCCTATCCCCTGCAGTTTCTTCGCGTTGCCGTCGAGCGCGAGCTGCGCGATCGACGCCGACGTCTCGCGCATCCGGCTCGCCGCACGGCGGTACGCGATGACGCGGAACGACTCCGCGCCTTCGAGCTCGAGCAGGTCGGCGAGGAGGTCGAACTGGTCCGCAACCTGTGCATTGCCGGGAAGCGCCGCCACGCAGCGATGATAGGTGTCACTCAGATTCAGCTCATGATCGGGCCGTACCGTGCGCGCCATGCGGCAGGCGCTGCTCAGCGTCGCGATGGGGCTGGCCGGAGCGACAGCCGTTGCGGGGGCCGGCTGGGCTCTGGAGGCGGCGGCGCTCCCTCCACCCGAGCACGCCGACCAGGTGGCTGCCGCCGCGATCGGGTGGCTGGCTGAGCACCCCTTCGCGGTGGACGTCTTCCACGCCGGGCACCATCGACTGCACGGAGCCTGCACGCAGGGCTCGTTCCGCGCCGGCCACGGGAGGGGAGTCGTGCACGGCACGCTCATCTCGCTGCGGCCGGGCCCGGTCGTGGTGTTCGCGCGGCACCACCAAGTCGTCCGGATCCACGGCGCACCGCTGCGGTTCCTTCCGCCGTCGCTCGCCGCTGCCGTCGGCTGCCCACGACGGCTCGCGAGCACGCTCGACCGCGCCACGCACTTCGGCGATTCGCTCAGGGTGGAGCGCAGCTACGCCGCGAACCAGCCGGCGTTGAAGCTCGAGCTTCGGAGAGTCCACGACGAACGACTCACGCTCTACGTCTCACCGCAACGCGCACGGCCTCTCGTGGCGATCCTCGCCCGCGACGGGAAGGTCGCGACGGCGCGGATCTACCTCGGCAATACCACACCGCAAGCGCTGCGCCACTTCCACATCTCACCATGGCCGAACAGGTGAAGGACGTGAGCAGGCTCTCCGCGGCCGAGAGCCTCGCGCGCGGGCTCTCGATCCCGCGACCGCCGCTCTGGCTGATCGGCTCGTGGGCCGTCGGACGCCTCGCCGTGGTGTTGACCGCTGCGGCCATCCGCCCGTCGATCTGGACGTTCGACCTCTGGGACGGCCGCTGGTACGACCTCGTCGCGCGAAGCGGTTACCTCTTCGTGCCGGGCCGGCTGAGCGATCCGGCGTTCTTCCCGCTCTATCCGATCCTCCTCCGCGGTCTCCACGCGCTCGGTGTCAGCTGGGCGATTGCCGGGCCGCTCCTGTCGAACCTCGCGTTCCCGCTCGCGCTGGCGCTCTTCTACGCGCTCACGCGGGAGCTCTTCGACGCGTCGCTCGCGCGCCGCGCCACGATCTTCCTCGCGATCTTCCCGCTCGGATACGTCTTCTCGATGGCGTACCCGGAGAGCGTCGCGCTCGTCTTCATCGCTGCGGCACCCCTCGCCGCGATGCGCGGACGCTGGTGGCTCGCGGCTGCCTGCGCCGGCGCCGCGGGTCTCACCCGGCCGGAGGGGCTGTTCCTGCTCCTGCCGCTGGCCGGAATCGCGTGGCAGCAGCGTCGCGCGCTCGACGCCACCGGGCGCGGAGCGACGCTCGCCGCCGTCCTCGCCCCTACCGCCGGAGCTGTCGCGTTCCCGCTCTACCTTGCCTCCGTCCTGAACGACCCGCTGGCGTGGACCCGCGCCCAGCAAGCCTGGCACCGGTCGTTCGGGATCACCCGCATCGTCACGGCCTTCAGTCGTCTGCCGGGATACGTCTCCTACGATCCGCTGTTCGTGAGGGACATCCGCGACGTCGCGTTCTTCTTCCTCTACCTCGGACTGCTCGTCGCGGCCCGGCGCGTCGGCACCCCGCTTCCGTGGCTCGCCCTGGCCGCGGGGATCGTCGTCCTGCCGGCATTCAGCGGCTCCTTCACCTCGATCGCTCGGTTCGGGCTCGTCGCTCCCCCGCTCTTCTGGGGTCTCGCGGGAATCACGAAGAACGCGCGGGCCGAGCGCGGCGTCCAGGCTCTGTCGCTCGTCCTGCTCGTCCTCGCCACACTCTCGATCGGTTACGTGTTCCCATAGGAGCCGCGATGCCCGCAGCAACCGTCTGTCTCCCGACCTACAACGAGCGCGAGAACCTCGAGCGGATGATCGACGCACTCGCGCCGCTCGGCGTGCGCGTGCTCGTCGTCGACGACAACTCGCCGGACGGGACGGGCGAGCTCGCCGACCGCCTCGCCGCCGAGCGCGATTGGCTGTCCGTCCTCCACCGCGACCGCAAGGAGGGTCTCGGCCCGGCGTACATCGCCGGATTCCGCGAGGTCCTGAGCGGCGACGCCGACTACGTGCTCGAGATGGACTGCGACTTCTCCCACGACCCCGCCGACGTGCCGCGGCTGATCAAGGCGTGCGCGGACGGCGCCGATCTCGCGCTCGGCTCCCGCTACGTCGCCGGCGGCGGCACGGAGAACTGGGGGCTCGCGCGACGCGTCGTCTCCGCCGGCGGCTCCCTCTACGCGCGGATGCTGCTCGGCCTCCCGGTCCGCGACCTGACCGGCGGTTTCAAGTGCTTCCGCCGCGAGGTGCTGGAGACGATCGATCTCGCCGCGGTCGAAGCGAAGGGCTATGCGTTTCAGATCGAGCTCACCTACCGCGCCATCCAAGCCGGGTTCAGCGTCGTGGAGGTGCCGATCGTCTTCCGCGACCGCACCGAAGGCGCGTCGAAGATGAGCCGCGGCATCTTTCTCGAGGCGGTCGAGCGCGTTCCCGCACTACGGTTCGCTGCGATGCGGGGAAGGCTGTGAGGGAGCTCGACCAGACGACGTTCGACGCCGCCGTCGCCGGCGGGCCGCTGCTCGTGGACTTCTGGGCGCCGTGGTGCCGGCCGTGCAAGGCGCTCGAGCCGATCCTCGCGGAGCTCCCGGTCGAGGTCGCGCGCGTGAACATCGACGAGGAGCCGGGCCTCGCGTCGCGCTTCGACGTCCTGTCGATCCCGACAGTCGTCCTCTTCGCCGGCGGCGAGGCGCGCGGCTCGGTGGTCGGGCTCCGCCCCGCGAAGTACTTCACGGGATGGCTAGCGGAAATGCTCCCAGCCGCCAAGCCCGGCGGGCTCGACGCCTGAGCCCTCCTCGCAGCGGCCGATCACCGGGAAGTCGAGCGGATCCGGCGTCGCCGCGAGCAACTCGTAGTCCTCGCCAAAGGAGAGATCGTCGAGCGTCGCCCCGGCGGCGAGCGGGACACGGTCGAGATCGATCACGAGGCTGCAGCCCGACCGTCTCGCGATGTGCCCCGCGTCGGCCCCGAGCCCGTCGGAGATGTCGAGCATCGCGTGGGCGACGGCGGCGAGCGCACGCCCCTCGGGGGTGCGGATCGGAGGCCGGGAGAGCCGCCCTTCCCGGAACGCCGCGCCTGCACCGCCGAGCGGCCCGGTGACGACGAGAAGGTCGCCCGGCCGCGCGCCGGCTCTCCCTGGATTGCGCTCGGCGCGCCCGAGCGCGGTGACGGTGACCACGACGGAATCCGCCTTCGTCGTGTCCCCGCCGCGCACCGGAACGCCGGCCTCGGCGATCCCCTCGTAGAACGCGATCGCGCCTTCGAGGCTCGGCGCCGCGAGCGTGACGAGGAGCGCGACCGGCTCGGCACCCGACGCGGAGAGGTCGCTGATGTTCACCGCCGCCGCGCGAAAGCCGAGCTCGCGCCAGTCGAGGAGGTCGAAGCGGAAGTGGACGCCTTCCACGAGCGTGTCCTGCGTAACGACGAGGCCGTCGATCTCCGCCGCGTCGTGCTCGACGCCGACGATCAGCCCCCGGCGCTCGAGCTCGGCAAGGAGCTCGAACTCGTTCACGATTCGCTGTACTTGGCGCGGCCGTCGACCGTGTCGGGGTCGAGCGCCGCGAGCGCGTCGTAGAGCCTTGCGTGGAACGTCCCCGGCCCATCGGCGCCGGCGGCTGCGTCCTCGGCGGCGACCTCGTACGCGATGAGCGCCTCGGCCGCGGCTGCGAGCAGATCACCCGGCTTCACCGCAGCGAAGCAGCCCGTGATCGCGGTCGAGATGCAGCCGGTTCCCGTCACGGTGGCGAGGAGCGGATGCCCATTAGCGACGGAGACGATCCGGTCGCCGTCCGAGACATGGTCGATCGGGCCGGTGACCGACGCGACGAGGCCGAACTGCCTTGCGGCCCCACGCGCGAGCGCCGGCGGCTCGAGCCCGGTCGCCATCGACTCGACGCCGCGCACCTCTGCCTCGGCTCCGACGAGCGTCGCAACCTCGCCCTGGTTGCCGCGGAGGACGGCGACGTCGACCTCGTCGAGGATGCGCCGCGCGGTGTCCGTGCGGTACCTCGTCGCACCGACTCCGACTGGGTCGAGCACCACCGGGATCCCGCGCGCGTTCGCGGCCTTGCCGGCAAGGAGCATCGCCTCGATCCAGTGGTCGGAGAGCGTCCCGATGTTGAGGACGAGCGCCGACGCGAGGCCGACCATCTCCTCGACCTCCTGCGGCGCGTGCGCCATGACCGGCAGCGCGCCGAGCGCCAGCGTCGCGTTCGCGGTCTCGTTCATCACGACATAGTTCGTGATCTGATGAACGAGTGGCTTGCGCTCACGCAGCTCCTTCAGAGTTGCGCCCGGCGCAATCACCGCCGTAGTCCTAGCACGTCCACAGGCCCGTCGCCCTTGCCGATCTCCACGAGCCCCTGTTCGACCGCGCGAGATGCCGCCTCCGCCGCGCCGCGAGCCGCGTCGAGGAGTGGCAACCCGCGGGCGAGCAGTGCCGCCAGCGTCGCCGAGTGGGTGCAACCGGCACCGTGCGTCGCCGCGACGTCGTGACGGACGAACGGGATCTCGTAATGCTGCGTTCCGTCGAAGAGATGGTCGACCGGCTCCTCCGCATGCCCGCCGGTGACGAGCGCCGCGGGCGCGCCGAGCTCGACCAACTTCTCCGCCAACTGCGCTTGTGACAAGTTGTCACAAGCGGAAATGGCGCGCGCTTCGAGGACGTTCGGCGTCACGACGGTCGCGAGCGGGAAGATCCGCGAGACGAGCGCCTCCACCGCGTCTTCCTCGAGCAGCCGCGCGCCCGAGCTCGCGACCATCACCGGGTCGACGACGAGCGGCACCGGATGCGCCTCGAGCCAGTCCGCGACGGCGTCGACGATCGCGCGGGAGAAGAGCATCCCCGTCTTCGCGGCGTCGGCGCCGATGTCGTTCCACACCGCGTCGAGCTGTGCACGCACGAATGCCGGCGGCAGCTCGAACACTGCGTCGACGCCGACGGTGCTCTGCGCCGTGAGCGCGACGATCGCGGTCGAGCCGTGCACTCCGGCCGCGGCGAACGCCTTGAGGTCGGCCTGGATCCCCGCGCCGCCGCCCGAGTCGGAGCCGGCGATCGTGAGACAGCGTGGAGTCAATGGCCTCCCTTCGCCGGAATGACCCGGATCAGGTTCGACGGGTGTGATCTCAGCCGCTCGTGCGGCACCCCGGTGGCCGAAACCCTAGCCGCGCAGGCGCAGGCGGCGCAGGACCTGGGCGACGTTGATGTCCCAGCCCGCGCCATACGTCTTGGGCGTGAAGATCCGCGCGTCGTCGTCGTTCCACCAGCGCGACTTGAGGCGGGCGACGGTGGGCCGCCGCCAGTCGTACGGAACGCCGAGGAACTTCCCTGTCTTGGCCATGGACCCACGGTAGCGTGAACTCGATGGCGACGCTCCCGCTCTGGGATGACGTGCTCGTGGGCGACGAGCTCGCATATCTCGCCGGCGAGCCCGCGCGGGAAGCGCGCACCGCGCCGTTTCCCGAGGGCCTGAACGCGGCCGTGCGCGACGCCCTCGTGCGCCGCGGCATCGCAGAGCTGTACGCGCACCAGGCGCAGACGTACGCCGCTGCGCGCGACGGCAACGTCATCGTCACGACGGGCACGGCGTCGGGGAAGACGCTCGCGTTCAACCTCCCCGTCCTCGACGCGCTCGCCGCCGACCGCCACGCGCGCGCGCTCTACCTCTACCCGACGAAGGCGCTCGCGCAGGACCAGGCGCGCTCGCTCGCGGCGCTGGGAGTGCCCGGCGTGCGCGCCGGGATCTACGACGGGGACACGCCGGTGCAGCAACGGCGTGAGATTCGCGGCTCGGCGAACCTCCTCCTTACGAACCCCGACATGCTCCACATCGGGATCCTGCCGCGGCACGACCTCTGGGGCGACTTCCTCCACAACCTCCGCTTCGTCGTCGTCGACGAGGCGCACGTGTACCGCGGCGTTTTCGGCTCGCACGTCGCGAACGTCCTGCGGCGGCTGCGGCGGCTCGCCCGGATCTACGGCGCCGAGCCGCGGTTCCTCCTTGCGTCGGCGACGATCGCGAACGCCGGCGAGCTCGCGGGCGCTTTGACGGGAGAGGAGGCGACGGTCGTCGAGGGCGACGCCGCGCCGCGTGCCGCGCGGACGATCGCGCTCTGGAACCCTCCGCTGCTCGACGCCGAGGCCGGGATCCGCGCGAGCGCGCTCGGCGAGGCGTCACGTCTGCTCGCCGGGCTTGCCGGCCGCGGCCTCCGCACGATCTGCTTTGCGAAGAGTCGCAAGTCGGCCGAGCTCATCCACCGCTTCGCCGCGGACCGGCTCGACTCGGCCACGGCCGCGCGGCTCGCTCCCTACCGCGCCGGCTACACGCCGCAGCAGCGGCGCGAGATCGAGCGGCGGCTCGTCGAGGGCGAGCTCCTCGGCGTCACGTCGACCGACGCGCTCGAGCTCGGGATCGACATCGGCGACCTCGACGCCGCCATCTCGGTCGGCTTTCCCGGCACGGTCGCCAGTCTGCGCCAGCAGTGGGGACGCGCCGGGCGGCGCAGCCACGGCCTCGCGGTGCTCATCGCGTCGGAGGACGCGCTCGACCAGTTCTTCATGCGCGAGCCGCAGGCGCTCCTCGACCGACAGGTCGAGGCGGCGATCCTCGACCACGCCAATCCGCGCGTGCTCGACGGCCACGTCGCCGCCGCGGCGTTCGAGGCTCCCGTCGACGAGAGCGACGCGGCGACGCTCGGCCCCGAGGCGCTCGTGCGCGCGCCGCACGTCCCGGAACTCCGGCAGACGCCGCGCGGCTGGGTCTGGGCCGGGAAGGAGTCGCCGGCCGCGCGCACGCCGCTCCGCTCGACGTCGCCCGATGCGTTCGTCGTCGTCGACGCGGCGACCGGCGAGACGCTCGGACTCGCGGAGCGCGAGCGCGCGTACTCCACCGTGCACGAGGGCGCGGTCTATCTCCACCTCGGCCGGCAGTACCTCGTCCGCGAGCTCGACCTCGGCGCCATGCGCGCGGTGGTCGAGCCGTTCGGCGGCGACTGGTACACGCAGGCGAAGAAGGAGACGACGACCGCGATCGAGGAGCCGCTGCGCGTCGAGCGCCGGCTCGGACTCGAGCTCTCCTTCGGCCGCGTCTCGGTGACCGAGCAGGTCGTCGGCTACGCGAAGAAGGCGGTCGCGGACGGCTCGACACTCGCGACCGTCGCGCTCGAGCTGCCGCCGACGACGTTCGACACGGAGGCGGTCTGGTTCGTGCCGCGCCCGCACCAGCTCGAGGGGCTCGAGGCGATGCCGCTCCTCCTCTCGTCCCTCCACGCCGCCGAACACTCGCTCATCGCGCTGCTGCCGCTCTGGGCGATGTGCGACCGCTGGGACATCGGCGGCCTCTCGACGAACCTCCACCTCGACACCGGCGCGCCGACCGTCTTCGTCTACGACGGCCACGCCGGCGGAGTCGGGATCGCCGAGCGCGGCTTCGACCAGTTCGAGGGCTGGGTCGCGGACACGGAGCGGCTCCTCAGGGGCTGCCCGTGCGAGCACGGCTGCCCGTCGTGCGTCCAGAGCCCGAAGTGCGGCAACCTCAACGAGTTCCTCGACAAGGCCGGAGCGTTGAAACTCCTCACGAGGATGTCGAATTCGGGCTGACCCGTTCGTCGTACAGTCGACAACCGAAAGAGGAGGCGACCATGCAGTACCTGCTTCTCATCAGCGACAAGGAAGACGTCTGGGCCACGATGCCCGAGGACGAGCGCAACGCGGTCTTCGCGGAGTACGGCACGTACACGACGGAGCTCGCGAGCCGCGGCATCCTCGTCGGCGCGAACCAGCTCCAGCCGAGCGACACGGCGACGGTGGTCTCCGTCCGCGACGGCGAGACGATCACGACCGACGGGCCGTACGCGGAGACGAAGGAAGTGCTCGGCGGGTACTACCTCATCGATGTCGAGACGCTCGACGAGGCGCTCGAGTGGGCGGCGAAGATCCCGTCCGCCCGCTACGGCCACATCGAGGTCCGCCCGATCGTGATGCGTCAGGCGGAGGTCTCCGCGTAGACGACCTCGTCCGCACGTACCGCGACGAGCGGGCGAAGTCGGTCGCGATCCTCGGCCGCGTCCTCGGCGATCTCGACCTCGCCGAGGACGCGGTACAGGACGCGTTCCTCCGCGCCGCCGAGCGCTGGCCGCGGGACGGTGTGCCTGCGAATCCCGGTGCGTGGATCGTCGCGACGGCGCGCAACCGGGCGATCGACCTGATCCGACGCGAGCAGACGCTCGCGCGCAAGACGGAGCTGCTCGCGCGTGCCGAGCAGCTGCCCGAGGACGAGGAGGCTGTCATCCCCGACGAACGGCTCGAGCTGATCTTCGCGTGCTGCCATCCGGCACTCGCCGCCGAGGCGCAGGTCGCGCTGACGTTGAGCCTCGTCGGCGGTCTGACGACGCCGGAGATCGCCCGCGGGTTCCTCGTCCCGGAGGCGACGCTCGCGCAGCGGCTCGTGCGCGCGAAGAGGAAGATCCGCGACGCAGGCATTCCGCTCCGCGTTCCGCCCGGACACCTTCTTCCCGACCGGCTCCGAACGGTGTTCGCCGCGATCTACCTCATCTTCAACGCCGGCTACGGGCCGCCGCCGCGACGCGAGCTGTGCGCCGAGGCGATCCGCCTAGCGGCCGTGCTGGCCACGCTGATGCCCGACGAAGCCGAGGCGCACGGCCTCCACGCGCTTCTCCTCCTGCAGGACGCACGCCGCGACGCACGCGTCACGCCCGCGGGCGAGCTCGTGCTGCTCGCCGACCAGGACCGGAGCCGCTGGGACGCGACCCAGATCGAGCAGGGCCGCAGCGCCCTCGACCGCGCGCTCGCGCTGCGGCGTCCGGGCCAGTACCAGCTCCAGGCTGCGATCGCGTCCCTCCACTTCGAGCCGGAGACCGACTGGGAGCAGATCGCGCTCCTCTACGACCGGCTGCTCGAGCTCGTCCCGTCGCCGGTCGTGGCGCTCAACCGCGCGGTCGCAGTCTCGCTCGCGCGCGGGCCTGACGCCGGACTCCGACTTCTCGACGAGATCGACGGCCTCGAGGACTACTACCTCTGGCACGCGGCCCGAGCCGACTGCCTGCGCCGGCTCGGCCTCCCCGCGGCCGTGGACTACGAACGCGCGCTCGCGCTCGCTCCGAGCGATGCCGAGCGGCAGTTCCTACGCGGCCGCCAGAACCTGCTTGCGACGGAGCTCGAGTAGCGAGACCGCCTGGGACGACGGGCGGAACGGGTCGTACACGGTCGTGCCGTCCTCGATCGACACGGCCGCGACCGGGACGCCGTCGACGTCGGCGACGATCCAGTCGCCGTCGCGAAGGCGCCGCTCGCTCAGCGCCGCGAGGCGCTCGAGCTCGTCGAGGCAGGCGCTGAGCCGCAGCTCGATCGCGGCCCGCACCGCCTGCGGCGGCCGGCGGCGGGACGCCTCCCGCGCGATGCGGTACCGAGCGGCCTCGCGCTGCCTCTCCGCGATGAGCTCCTTTGCGAAGTCGTTGGTGAGCTGGGGGAACATTTGGCCTTCTCCTCTCTCGCCGTGGTACTCTCTAACCAGTGTTCTTAGATTACCAGTTACCTAACCTCCAATGCAAGGACAATGGTTACTAGCACCGTCTCCCGTCTGGACCTCGTTCGCGACTTCGTGAACACCTTCGATCTCGAGACCGGCGTCGACCGGATCGCGACCCCGGACGAGCTCGCGGAGTGGTACTCGGAGGAGGGTCTCGTCGACGATCTCGTCGAGCCGAGCCCCGCGGAACACCGCGAAGCGCTTGCGGTCCGCGAGGCGGTCCGGGAGCTGCTGCTCGCGAACAACGGCCTCGAAGCGGACACCGGCTCGGCAGGCGCAACGCTCGAGGACGCCGGCCGGAAGACGCGAGTCGGCATCCGCTTCGAAGGCGGGAAACCGGTCCTCGCGCCCGAAGGCGACGGCGCAGCTGCCGCGCTCGGCCAGATCGTCGCCGCGGTGGCCGAGCTCGCGACGACACCCGAGTGGCCCCGTCTGAAGGCCTGCCGCGACGACCACTGCCGCGTCGCGTTCTACGACAAGTCACGCAACCGCTCGCGCGCGTGGTGCTCGATGGAGGTGTGCGGAAACCGCGAGAAGGCCCGGACGTTCCGGGCCAAGCACCACTAACCGCGTTCGAGCTCGACGCGATCCGCCTGTCTCGAAGAGCCACGTCCAGTCGTCTGACGCCGGGACGTGTCCAGTGTGGACTTGGCTATCGCGGAGCGCGGCTTGTCTGAACGGTGTCCAGCCTTTTCCGTAACTGACAGGAATCACCGCGGGCACGCTAGAGGGGCTGGCCGTGCTCGAGTGCGGCGCGAACGATCTCGAGGTTCTCGCGCCAGACGTCTTCCGGCGTCGGCGGAAGGACGTCATCCCAAACGGCCGCAAACGAGCTCCTGAGTTGGGTCATGCGCGCAGGCCGGCCCATGAACCAGATGTGGCAGTGCTCGCTGCCCTCACCCCACCGGCCCACGTGGACGTTCCCGACGCCGGGAACACTGGCCGCCGCCGCGTAGACCCGGAGGAGCAGCGGCCCGAGCTCGCGCGCAAGCTCGTCGTCGAGATCGGGGAAGTCGACGTGGCGCTTCGTCATGAGCAGGACGACGACAGGCAGCCCGGACGGCTCGGAGAGCCCGCGCACGTACCAGTTCTCGTTCGACCAGAGGGCGTTGGCCTCCGTGCAGTTGCCGCATTCGGACCCGCCGGCCCCGTAGCGGGCGGGCTCCTCCGCCACGGGCGGCTCGAGGGCGCGCGGAGTCAGCGCGCCGTCGAACGGCCACGTGTCCCACTCCTCCACAGGCGGCGTGCGCAACGCGCCCTTCGCTCGCTCCCAGAACTCCTCCGGCGTCTCGGTCACGAGGGCGCGAACCGGAAGAACCGTCTCACCGTGCCGAAGCGCAACGGGAGTCTCATTGCGCGGCGCGTGCGATCGCGCGGCGGCACGCCGGCGTCCCGCAACCGGTTCCGTAGCTCCTGATTCTCCAACGCCACCGAGACACGCTCGGCACTGTCAAGTACTCAGACGCGGGACGAGACGAGCGAAGGCGAAGCGATCATCCGGAAAGGATACGGCCAGAAACTCGGGCTACCGCTCGAGCTCGAGGCAAGCGGCGAGCGCGGCCTCGGCGACTTCGAGCTGATCCGCCGTCGGCTCGGCGGTCGAGAAGCGGTGCTGGAGCTCGTGACCCGGCTTCGAAAGGACGCGCGCAAGCGGATGCTCCGGGTTGCGCGACATCCAGCCGAACAGCTCCGTCGCCGCAGCGATCGCCCCGATCTGCGCAACGCCGCGCGCTTCCCGGCGCGAGCGCTCCGGCGCAAGGCCGGCCAGCGTGTTCCCGATTGCCGTTGTGACGAGGAGCGGCCCGACCAGGTGGCCGCCGCAGCGCTCGTGCTCACGGGTGGCCGGCTTCCCGTGCTCATAGGTGCCGATAGCGATGTGCTCGGCGCCGTGGTACGAGGCGAGGTCGCCGCCGCGCAGCGCAAGCACCGCCGGGGCGATCGACACGAACCCGGAGAGGAGCTCGCGCGCGACCGGGCGCAGCCGCGCCTCCCGCAACACCTTCACGAGCACCGCCGCACTGAGCATCGACCCGACAACGGACGGGTTCTCCATCGGCAGCTTCGCCGCCGGCAGCTTCCGCTTCACCTGCGGGAGAAGCGCGAGCGCCTCGAGCAGCCGCGCCGGGCCGCGCAGGAGCGGGTTCCCGATCCGCGAGGCCTGCAGCCGCTTGCGGGCGGACGCGACCTCGATCGTCCCGTCGCTGCGCCGGATCGCGCACGCCCACGCGTGCGGCCCGTGCACGAGCACGCCGTTCGCGAGCGCCATCCCGCCGAGCCGGATCTTCTCCTCAGCCATCTGAGGCCAGAGTAGACGCGCTAGCCGAGCATGGAGTGCGCGGCGTGGCGCAGCCAGCGGACGCCGAGCTCGAGATCCGCGACGGGGATTCGTTCGTCGGCGGAGTGGACGAGCGTCGCGGCAACCTCCGCCGGCAGCTCGCCGCTCGAAGGGAAGAAGCCGTAGGCCACGGTTCCGAACGCCTCGCGCAGCCAGTGGCTGTCCGTGAAGCCGGCGCACATGAGCGGCCCGACCTTCGCGCGGGGGACCGCCTCGCCGACGAACTCCTCGAGCGCGGTCCAGAGCGGTGTCTCGAGCGCCGACCGGGTGCCGCCGCGCGCATCGATCCACTCGAGGTCGTATTCGATGTCGCTGCCGAGCACGGCGCGGATCATCGGCTCGATGTGTTCGGGGTGCTGCCCGGGCAGAAGCCGGCAGTCGACCTCGACCTCGCACATCGCCGGGATGACGTTCCGCTTCTGCGAGGCGGAGATGATCGTCGGGGAGAAGGTCGGCGCGAGCAACGCGTCGACGAGCGCGCCAGCGGCGGGATCGAGCTTCCCGACGCGCGCCGCCGCCTCATGTGCAGCGGGCACCTCGCCGAGCAGCGCGCGGAGGAATGCCTCCACCTCGGGCCCGATCTGTGGCTCCGGGCGGTACGCCGCGATCCGGTCGACGAGCTTCGCGGCGTTGACGAGCGCGTTGTCGGCGATGCGCGGCATCGACGCGTGGCCGGCGCGGCCGTGCACGCGGAGCCGGAACGGGGCGGTCATCTTCTCCGCGACGGTCGCCTGGTAGACGGACGTCCCGTCGGCGAGCTCGAGCCGCTCGCCGCCGCCCTCGTTGATCGCGTAGTCGCAGCGGACGGCGTCCGGATGCTCCTCGCAGAGCCACTGGAGGCCGTAGCCGTTGTCGCCGTGCCCGCCCCCGCCCTGCTCCTCGTCGGCGGTCGCGACGAAGATGAGGTCGCCGCTCGGCGTGAAGCCCTCCCGCGCGAGCGAAGCGATCGCGACGGCGTTCGCCGCGACCTGGCTCTTCATGTCGAGCGCGCCGCGGCCCCAGACCACGCCGTCACGCAGCTCGCCGGAGAACGGCGGCACCGTCCAGTCGGCCGGATCCGCGTAGACGACGTCGGTATGGCAGAGGAGGAGAAGAGACGGCCCGCCGCCGCCGGGGATGCGGGCGACGAGGTTCGCGCGCTCGGGAACCTTTGCGATGAGCTGCGACTCGACGCCGTTCGCCGCGAGGTAGTCGCGCAGAAGCTCGGCCGCTGCGGTCTCGTTGCCGGGCGGGTTCGTCGTGTCGACGCGGATGAGGCGCTGGAGGAGGTCGGTGACCTCGTCACGCAGGTCGGTTGCGGCCACGTCGCGGAGCATACTGCGGTCATGTCGGATCTCTTCTCCGATGCCGCGGACCGCCGCTCGAGCGAGGTCGCGCCGCTCGCGCAACGGCTTCGGCCGGCGAGCCTCGCGGACTTCGTCGGGCAGCAGCATGTGCTCGGCGAGGGCTCGGCGCTCCGGCGCGCGATCGAGGATGACCGCGTCCACTCCGCGATCTTCTACGGGCCGCCCGGGAGCGGGAAGACGACGCTCGCGCGGATCGTCGCAGCGTCGACCGGCTCGGCGTTCGAGGAGCTGTCGGCCGTCTCAGCGACGGTGAAGGACGTCCGCGAGGTGCTGGCGCGGGCGAAGGAGCGGCTCGGGACGAGCGGGACGCGCACGATCCTCTTCCTCGACGAGATCCACCGCTTCAACAAGGCGCAGCAGGACGCGCTCCTGCCCGGCGTCGAGTCGGGGTTGCTCACCCTGATCGGTGCGACGACCGAGAACCCGTACTACGAGGTCAACTCGGCGCTCATCTCCCGCACGCAGGTGTACGAGCTCGAGACGCTGCCGCCGGAGGA